>NZ_JBEXWT010000036.1:30012-81527 GCF_040629945.1 Kitasatospora sp. NPDC005856
CGTGAAACCCTGCCAACCGTTGCCGATCCTGACCGGCTGCGCACTGCTGTAGCCACGGCTGCTCTCCCCCGGGTACAGCAACAGATCACCACTGGCGTCATTGCGGACGACGATGTCCTGGTGACCGTCGCCGTCCCAGTCGGCCACCCCGAACGGCGTGAAACCCTGCCAACCGTTGCCGATCCTGACCGGCTGCGCACTGCTGTAGCCACGGCTGCTCTCCCCCGGGTACAGCAACAGATCACCACTGGCATCGTTGCGGGCAATGATGTCCTGGTGGCCGTCGCGGTCCCAATCGGCCACCCCGAACGGGGTGTAGGGCAGTTTGGTCAGCTGGCTCAGCAGCCAGTCACGGTTGGGGCCGGCCCCCACCTCGCTGTACGAGGCGGCACCGCCGCAGCTGGCCCCCTTCAGGACACCTGCCTGCACGGTGTCACCGCCGCCCTGCGGGGTCACCAGGAGCGGGCCGCCGCTGTCGCCCGGGCATGGGCCCTTGTCGACCATGATTCTCTTGATTCCGAGATTGTCCGGTTGCGGCGGCGTGATGAAGACGCTGATGAACTGCAGTTGGCTGGGCAGGACACCGGCTGCGTTCAGTCCCCAGCCGGTGGCTATCCCCTGGTCGAACTGCGTGAACGGCCCTGCGGCCACACCGTCCCACAGGAAGGCCTGCGCCGGCACGGCAAGCTGAACGGGAGTCACATTGGTGATGGGGGAACTGAGTTCGAGCAGGGCCACGTCGTTGTGTCCGCCGATGTAGGCGGGGTTTCGCAGGATCCGCTTGATTCCGCGGATCTGTCCGCCCGTGGCCGCCATGTTGTTTCCGACCCGCACCGTCATGTCGCCGACCGAGGTCGGCACCGAGCAGTGCACCGCGGTGAGAACCCAGCTGGGGTGGATCAGGGAACCCGTGCAGAGGCCGCCGACGGCGGTATTGCGCACCTCGGCCACGAACGCCAGATCACCGTTCGAAACCGGGTTTCCACCGGTGATGGCGTGCGCCGCCGACGGGACGAGAGTTGGCAGCACGGCCACGAGCGATGCTGCGAGAAATCTACCGCTTATCCCCTTCATCGAACCTCCAGGGAACCAACCCCCCAGATGGATCTCACGAGAGCGGGCTGCCGCGCCCGCATGACGTCACGCTAAGTCCTCGATTCGGCGAAGGCGCGGGTGAGGCGGGCAGCCCTGCTCTGATCAGGTGAGCACGCTCAGCCGGACGCTTTCCCACCAGCACTCGAACGCGTTTGCCCTGGAAGAATGCCCCCCCAGGACGTGGGTCGACATCAAGGACGTCCACGGCCCCCGGGGTTCCGCCCGTGGCGGGCGGGCGGGATGATGGCGGGTGTGATCGTCGCAGCTGCGCAGTTCGCCCCGGCCGCCGGGGATGTCGAGGGCAACGTCCGTACGGTGTCCGGCCTGATCCGCCGGGCCGGTGCCGAGGGCGCGCGCGTCGTCGTCTTCCCCGAGCTGGCCCTCACCGGCTACGAACCGACCCTCATCCGCGCGACCCCGGCCGCTCGTCTCACCGAGGCGGACGCCCGGCTCGATCCGGTACGGGAGGCCTGCCGCGCGACGGGGGCGGCGGCCGTCGTCAACGGGCCCGTGCTCATGGCCGGGGCGCAGGGCCGGGCGGGTATCACCTCGCTGGTCGTCGGCCCGGACGGCGCGCTCCTCGCCCGCTACGACAAGAGGCATCTGTACGGCGTCGAGGCCGAGGTCTTCGCCCCGGGCACCGCCGACGGGCGTTTCACCCTCGACGGCGTCCGGTTCGCGCTCGCCACCTGCTACGACAACCGCTTCCCCGACATCGCCGAGCGGGCCGCCTCGGACGGCTGCACCGTCTATCTGGCGAGCTCGGCGTTGGACGCCGACAACGACTCGTTCGAGAAGGTGTATCCGGTACGGGCCAGGGAGTTCGGGCTGTACGTGGTCCTGGCCGACCTCCTCGGCCCGAGCGAGGCGGGCCCGTGCACGGGCCGCAGCGGTGCGTGGGGCCCGGACGGCGAGCGGATCGCCGACGCGGGCCCCGACCGGGAGGGGTTCGCCCTCGCCGAGGTGGGCTGACGAGCCCGCCGGGTGCACTCGGCGGCACGCAGGACGCTCCGGCGGTCGTCCGGGGCGCCGCCACAGGAAGTCGGCTTCATCCCAGGTAGTCGACGCGCACCAGACTGGTGTCCGGGATGACGATCACGTGTCGCTTCTGTTCGGCCCAGCCGTTCGGCAGGAGGAACGGAACCAGCGCCATGGCCGCACGCGGTCAGGTCGGGCGGACGGAATCCACGGCTTCTCAGCCGGCGACGGTCTCGGCATGCCGGTGGAGGGCGTCCAGGAGCGCGGTCTGCCGGTCGGTCAGCTTGCCCTCGGTGCGGGCCGTCGCCTGCTTGCGCAGCCAGGTGCCGGGGCGGAAGGCGGGGTCGTCGCCGAGGCCGGTGCGGTTGGCGGGGCCGGTGAGGGTGCCGCCGGCGGCGAGGTAGGCGAGCAGGCGGCGGTAGGAGCGGTTCCAGTCCGGCTCCAGGCGCCACAGCTCGTCCAGCGTGGTGAGCTTCGCAGCCTGGTCGGCGGTGAGGTTCTCGGCCTTGCGCTGGCGGCGCATCCACGCGCCCACCGCGTAGTCGTCGAGCTTCGCGGTCGCGGGGATCGCCAGGTGGCCGTGCTGGTGGTGGAAGGCCTTGGCGTAGGCGTGGCCGCGTTCCCAGGCGTTGGCGTGCTTGGACCAGATCATGCCCAGTGCGTCCAGCTCCGAGACGCGGGCCGGGTCGAGCAGGTGCCGGCCGCCCAGGTGGCGCTGGCGGGTGAGCCAGGAGATCAGCTCGGCGTGCTCGGTCTTGTCGGTGGGGTCGAGGTGGCCGTGCCGGAGGTGGAATGCGGTGGCGACGGCGTGCATGCGCTGCCACTCGACGGCCCGCGGGTTGAACGCGCGCAGCTTGACGGTCTGGAGGATCCGCGCGGCGTGCCGGCGGGCGTCGATCTTCAGCCACTCGATCGGCGACTCCACCGGCGCCGACCGCTGCTCCCCCGCGCCGCCGCCGGCTGCGGCGGCCTCGCCCTCGGCCGGCTCGGCCGCGGTGGTGTGCGCGGTGCCCTGGGAGCGGTGGGCGCGCAACTCGGTGATCCGGCCGACGACCCGGGCGTCGTGCGCGGCCAGGGCGCGCAGGACCCGCCAGATCGTGCGGAAGGAGCTGGCTTCGATCTCGGTGTCGGCCTCCGCCTTCACGGCCTCGCCGGCGTCGTGGATCTCGGCCGGGTCGGCGGTGGCCGTGTCGTCGCCGACCTCGGGTGTCGGGAGGTGGACCGGGATGATGACCCAGGACACCTTGCCCTGCCGGTAGGACTGGCGCAGCGCCCGTCCGACGGCCTGGACGATGTCGATGACGGACGACTTCGGGTCCGCGAAGCAGACGGCGTCCACCGCCCTCACGTCGATGCCCTCCGAGAGCAGGCGGGCGTTGGCGAGGATGCCGCACTCCTCGCCGTCCTCGCCGGTGTGGTTCTTGAACTCCGTGAACGCGGCCCGGCGGTCCTTGAGCCGGTCGGTGCCGGCCACGGCCTTCGCCCGGATCCGCTCGGGGCGCTCGGCGTCGGGCAGCAGTTCCGAGGCGTCCGGCAGGGTGGTCGCGAACTCCCGTGCCGCGCTGACGCGGGAGTGGAAGGTGATGACCCGGCGCAGGCCGAGGTCGGCGACCGCGCGCAGCACGGCGATCTGCAGGGCCAGGCGCAGGAGTTCCTCGTTGGAGCGCTGGGTGCGGAGGTCCGCGACGGCCGGGAGGCGGAGCAGTTCGCGCAGGTCCTCGTCGGTGACGACGGGGACCAGGACGCGGTAGTCGGCGAGGTAGCCGTGTTCGATGCCCTGGCCGAGGGTCCAGGTGAAGACGGTGGGGCCGTAGATGCTTTCGTCGTCCATGGAGCAGAGCGCGGGCAGCTTCGCCGTGCCCTCGCTGTCGGCGTCGCCGAGGTCGGCCAGTCCGTCCTTCGCGCGCCGGTCGTCGGCGATCCGCGGGGTGGCGGTGAAGTAGAGGCGGCGCGCGGCGGGGACCTGGGTGTCGTCGTGGACGGCCGCCCACGCTTTGCCCTCGGCGCCGGCGGTGCGGTGGGCCTCGTCGACGACGACCAGGTCCCAGGCCGGGAGGCGGAAGTCGCGGTGGGCCTGGACGATCCGCTCCAGCGAGGCGTACGTGGCGTACACGGTGACGGGTTCGCCGGCCTTCTCGGCGGCGACCAGGTCGGCGATCCGCGGGGCCTGCGTCGTCACCCGGGCGTGGACGCGGCCGCCGGCCTCGGCGCTCTCCAGCGCCTCCTCGCGCGAGCAGGCCGCGACGGCCAGGCCCCGGCGGCCGCCGCGCAGCGACCAGGCTTCGGCGGTCTGCTCCAGCAGCTCGATCGTCGGCACCAGCACCAGCACCCGGCCCTTCGCCGCCAGGCGGCGGGCGCAGCCGGCCGCGATCAGCGTCTTGCCGGAGCCGGTCGCCGCGACGACCGTCGCCCGGCCGCCGTCCTTCACCTCGCGCACCGCGGCCGCGACCGCGTCCTTCTGGAACCCGTGCAGCGGCAGCGGGTTGACCGCGGTGGTGCCGGACGGCTGCGCCGGGACGGGAGGCTCGGCCTGGGCGCGCGGAGCGGCCGGCGCGTCCTGCTCGGCGGCGGTGGTGGTGGTCTCCACGGCGGCGGTTCTCCTTCGTCGGCCGGGGTGGTGCGGGAGGGCGGTCGGGTACCGGGCGGGATCGGCCGCCGGTCAGCCGATGAGGACTTCGGAGGTCTGGTGGCCGGTGGGGGTCCAGGTGCGGATCTCCAGGTAGACGATCTCGGCGTCCTCGGTGGCGCGGCCGCTCTCCACCAGCCAGGTCTTCACGGCGTGGACGACGTCGCCGTGCGAGTCCGCGACCCGCCGCGACCACTCGGCGGCGGGGAAGCCGCCGGTGGCGGCGGAGCCGTAGGTGCGCTCCTCCGTGCCGTCCTCGCGGGGCACCACGCCGCGCCGGATGCCGGGCGAGTCCTGCCTGGACCCGGCCGACAGGATGAAGTAGCGGGACAGCATGCGCACCGTCAGGGCGACCCGACCGTCCGCGGCCGCGGCCGCGTGGATCACGCCGGCGAGGTGCGCGGCGCCGGACCTGATGGCCTGCTTCCCGGCCCGGCCGGCCATGCTCCCGCCCGGGGTGCCGATGACGTCCTTGCCCCGCACCCGGGCCTTCTGACCGGTCTTCGTGCGGCGGCGCTGCACGTTCTCCTGCGCGACGGCGCCGAGTACCTCGGCGTCGCGTTCGCCGCCGCGTACCGCACGGACGACCTGGCGCAGCGCGTTCACGAACGCGGCGCCCTTGCCCTTGGTGAAGAACTGCGAGACGAGCGAGGCGTCACGGCCGAGCATCTGCGCGACCTGGCGCTTCGTGTAGCCCTCGTCGATCAGATCCTGGGTCAGGCGGGCGGCCTCGTTCGGCCGGCTCCGGTCGGCCGGGCTCACCGGTCGGCTCCCTTCGCGGCGGCGAGTTCGGCGCGGCCGAGGCCGCGCAGTTTCAGGTACTGCTCCTGGCTGGTGGGGTGCTCGACGGGGCCGGTGAGGTGGCCCTTGAGGAGGTAGTCCCCGGGCTCGCCGCGGTAGGGCCAGGGCTGGCGCTCGGTCAGGGCGATGCCGTCGGTGCCGAAGTAGACGACCGTGCCGGGCTTCGCGTGGAGGGCACCGGCGTGGCCGATGACCTCCTTGCCCTGGCGGTACTTCATGTCCAGCAGCGCCGCCCGGGCGCCGGACCACACGTAGGCGGCCCATTCGGGGTGGGCGTACGGGTCGCGGGAGAAGCCGGCCTGCCGCTGCCAGGTCACCACCTGGTCGTCCTGGCCGAGGATCTCCACGCCGGCCGGGAGCGCCTCGCCGATCGGGGTGGTGCCGGAGACCAGGCGGGGGCGCTGGGCGAAGCCGCCGAGGCCGAACAGCAGCACGGAGCGGACGGCGCGGGACGCGAGGTAGGCCGCCTGCCGCTGGCGCTCGTCGCCGTGCACGCGGGAGAGGTTGGTCAGGTCCGCCCAGGCCGACTTGAGGCGCTTGCCCCACTCGTCCAGCGGCTTGCCGTCCTCGAAGAGCAGGCCGCCCAGGATCTCGACCTTCCACGGCATCAGGTGGTTCGACAGCGCCAGGTGGACCTCCGCGCCTCCCGCCCAGGTGGTGAAGGTGGCGCCGGGCTCCGAGGGGTAGGTCCAGGCGCGGTCACCGGTCACGGGGGCCGGGAGCAGGCCGACGTGGTTCCAGCCGGCCGGGACGGTCACGCGGATGTTCCAGTGCGAGCAGCTCATCAGGGCCTTGACCTGCTCCTGCTCGCTCATCGCGGCGAACGCGGCGGCGGTGACGCGGCGCGGGGTGCCGACCGGGGACTTCCACAGGTGCTTGGCGTAGGCGAACGTGCGGTCGTACTCCACCAGGGCGGGCAGTTGTTCCGGGACGCGCGGGGGCAGGATCAGCTCGGTGCGGCCCTGGCCGCCGGTCACGTGCAGCAGGCCTCGCAGCTCCTCGCTGAGGACCGGGTAGCCGCCCGCCCACCTGCCGGTGGTGGGGACGGTGCGCGACCACAGGTCCCGGCCGGTCTGCGAGGGCGAGCCCATCAGGACCGCGTCGTCCCAGTGCCGGCGCAGCGCCTGCCACAGCAGGGTGAACGCCTGACGGCAGGTGACGACGTCGGCGCCGTCCGGGTCGAACCACTCCCCCATGGAGCGGATCTCGGTGGTGGCGCCGTCCGGCGCGGCGGCGGGGGCGTAGCGGCCGACGGGCTGGCGCTGGTGGACGAAGTGGCCGGCCAGCTTGTCGCGGCCGGAGCCGACGGCGGTGGTCCACCGCTCCGATGGGGTGTTCAGCCAGGCGGCGACGGCGTCCTTGAGCGTGCTGTGGCGCTCGGCGCCGTCGTGCCAGGGGGCGCCGGCGGTGATGTAGATCCGTTCGGTGCCGGGTGCGGCGGCGAGGACGGCGTCCAGGAGTTCGCCCGGGGTGCGGGTGCCGAGGTCGAGCCGTACGACGCGGTCGCGCACGGCGAGGTCGCCGGTCGTGGCGTCCAGGAACACCGTGGCGCGGGTCTGTTGGACGAAGTTCGGGCGCTTGGAGGACAGACCGGTCGTCACGGCCTCGAACCGGGCGCCCGCCGGGCCCTCGGGGAGGGTGGGCAGCTCGCGCGGCCCGACGGCGACCGGAGCAGCGGGAGCCGTCCGGACGGCCGGCGCGGCGGCGGGCGCGGCGGCGGGCGCGGCCGGGGCGGGCTGCACGGCGACGGCCTGGGCCTCGACCTCGACCTCGACCGGGGCCGGGGCCGGCTGCTCGGGTGCGGCGGCGGTGCGGGTCAGCGCCGGAGCGACCGCGCTCGCGGGCTCGGCGGCGGGCGCGGCCTCGGGCGCCGGGGCGGGTGCGGCGGCGGCAGCGGCGGCCTGGCTGTCGGCCCTGGCGGCGCGGACGGCGGCCGGGGTCGGGTCCAGCAGCGGGGCGATCCGCACGACGTCGGCCAGCGTCAGCCCGGAGGCCTTCGCGATGGCCGGCGCCTGGGCGCCCTCGTACCCCGCGAGCCCGGCCACGCGGCGCGCGCGTTGGGCGGTGAGCTTGTCCAGCTCCTTCTGCGCGGCCGCGACCTGCTTCTCGGCGGCCGTGATCCCGGTGCGCAGCTCGCGCAGACCGGCGAGCTCGGCGGTGTACGTCTTGCGGTCCATCAGCGGGTCACTCCCCCTCGGTGGTGGCGTCGGTGTCGGTGTCGAGGGGGCGGGCCCGGCGGGCGAGGGTGAGCCAGCCGTCCGGGCCCCGGGTGCCGTGGATGTCGGCCAGTCCCGCGAGCAGGAAGGCGTACGCGCCGCGTTTGGGGGCCCGCGGCTGTGCGGTGCCGCTCTCCCACTTGGCGAACGTCTCCCGCCGGGTCTTCAGGGCCTCGGCCACCTCGACCTGGGTCAGGCCGGCGGCCTTGCGCAGTCGTTCCCGCTCGGCCGGTTCCGGCAGGTCACCGCCGTCGCGGGCCTTGGCCAGCAGCGCGTCCACCGCCGCGAAGATCTCGGACATCACATACCTCCTATCCGGAAAGGCAGCATAGAACAACTCTCCTAGCGCAGCATTTTTCATCGCATGAACATCGCACTGGCAACCTCATGAGGCGCTCATGACGCTTGGCCGGCGTGGACTGCCGCCGGCCTTCCGCCCGCCGTACGGCGGCGGCCCGGTCCTGGTGGCAGGCGGGGACAGTGGGCGGCTCGCCGGCCTCGTGTGCACCGCGTCTTGGTCCTGCCCGCCGGATGGCGCGGTGGGACGATGGCGGTGTGGAGCCGCTGTACGACTGGTTGTCTCAGCGGGGTGTGGACACCGGAATGATCTGGGGACTCCCACGCTGGAACGTGGGCGTGCCGCCGGACGGGGACGGCCGGTCGGACCGGCGCACCGTGCGGCCGCGGGAGGGCGGGTGCCATGACCAGCGGCCTGCTGGACGTCCGGGCGCAGACGGCGGACGAGGCGGCCCTGTGGGCTCGGCGGGCCGTCCGGTTGCTGCGGGGCGCTTCGAAGCGGTTCCGCCGGATCCATGGTGACGTCGCGGACCAGGTCATGGAGCTGGGGCGGCTGTACGACCGTTGGCAGCGCACGACGGCCATGGCCACCCGGGCGCTTGCCGCGTTCTACGCCTCGGGCGCCTCGCTGGACCCCGCGGTCGAGGAGTTGCGCCGGGCCGAGACGGACGAGGTCATCGCGGCCGACGAAAACAGCGTGAGCGAGCTGCGGGCGCTACGGTACGGCCTGCTCGAACTGCAGCGGCGGGCAGGGGATCGGTGGCTGCGGGTGGGACGGGGAAAGCTGGTCTACCTCTACCCGTTCGCCGTACGCGGTGTGGAGCCCGAGAAGCTGGTCGAGGCGGTCGGGCAGAACGAGGCGTCGCGTTGGGAACTGGTCGGCACCCGCCCGGTCAGGACGCACGGCTCGCTCGATCTCGACGACGTGTGGAAGAGCCACGACGGCTTGGGCCGCCGCTACGACGGTGCGCTGGTGGTCATGCCGGACGCCGTCGTCCGTGCGCCGGACGGGCGTGAGCGGGCGGAGGCCGGGATGAGGCCGAGGGCTTCGGCCGTGGCTCCGTGGCCTCGATGCGGTCGGTGCCCCTCCCCCGGCCGGTCAGTCCTCCATGCGCAGATAGTCGTCCAACGGGACCTCACTCATGCGCTGCGTGACGATCGGCCGAAGCAGCGCGGCGGTTGCTCCGGCGATCGCTCCCAGCGGCGCCACGAGGGAGCGGTCGACTCCCGACAGGCCGCCGGTGCAGAGGTAGGCACCAGCGATCGCGCTGATCAGCACCTCCTTGGGGTCGGCCGCGGGGAACTCGAAGTCCGCGTTGCTCGGGATCACCGAGACGATGGCGACGGCCAGCGGGCTCGCATCGGGCCGCCCCACGATCTTGGCGCCCACGTCGGCCGCGGCACCGTCACCCAGAAAAATGAGCCGAGCGAATTCTCCCAGCTCGCCTACCTCTTGCTCGGTGAGCGGGGCGACGGCCCCGAGCCGGAGCAGGTGGTAGCGAATCCTGTGGATATTCGCGTCCTCCATGAAGAATTGCCTGGACTCGTTGACGGCCTGCTCGGCATCCCTGAAATCAGTCATCGTCTCGCACTCGCCTGGGAAAGCTTCGGGGCTGTTCCACATTGTGGACTGCCATGACAGCATCGGGGACTGTCATGAAGCGTCGCCGACCTGCGGAATCCCCTCAGATCCGAACTCGCGGACAGGGGCGGCGACACCCTTGTCGGGGCTAGGACTGGATTCGTTGAAGTTCTGCCGGAATTCACCCCCTGAAAACAGGGAACGATATCTTGCGTCAAAACGTATCCGCCGGATCCCTGACGCGGTCCGGCCTCGGAGGATTCAACCCCGCGGGGGGTCGCTCTGCTTTTGTCGCCTGACACAACAGTAGTCCTGGATCTTGCCGGTCCGCCAGTGCCTGTCGTCCCCGGCAAGAGAGCGCAGAGCGCTCCTGGCCCCAGGCCCTGGTGACGCTCTGTAAGAGGTCTCGCGTTCGCCACGATGGAGTGGAGCTGCACGTGGTGGCTCCACTCGGACGTCGGTGAGCAGGGCCGGCCGGCCGGGCATCGGGGCGACCGTCAACGGAGCGCCGTCGTGCCGAGTGCGCCGCCGCGGAGCGCCGCCGGCTGCACGGTGGCGCGGCTGTCGGGAGAACCGAGCTGCTCGCACTGGAACATCCGCGTGACCGTCCCGGCCGGCTGGAACCACGTCGGCCTGCTCCCGGCCCCCGTGACCGGTGACCGCGCCTGGACCTACCCCTCGGAGCCCGGCGCCACCTTCACCACCTGGGCGGGAGGCGCGGAGGTCCACCTGGCGCTGTCGAACCACCTGATGCCGTGGAAGGTCGAGATCCTGGGCGGCCTGCTCTTCGTCGCCGCTCCTCGGCGACATCCAGGTCCGCAAGGCGGTGCAGGAGAGCATCGACCGCGCGCAGATAGCGAAGATCCGGTTCCAGGGCCTCGACTACAGCGAGCCGCTGCCCGGCTCGGCGGTGCTCTACAGCTTCCAGCAGGGCTACCAGGACAACGTCGCCGCCGTGCTGACGTACGACCCGCAGGAGGCACGCAGGACCCTGGACGCGGCCGGCTGGAAGCCCGGGGCCGACGGCATCCGCACCAAGGACGGCAGGGCGCTCGAACTCGGCTACACCCTGCTCGGCGACGACCCCGTCGAGAAGGCCACCGCCGGGGCGTTCACCGCGATGCTCAAGGCCGTCGGCGTGAAGGTGGACGTCAACAAGGTCTCCGAGAACGACTTCTCCAAGGTGCTCAGCGACCGCCGCTTCGACCTGTTCATCTCCGGCAACCGCTCGACGGACCCCTTCGGCGCGCGGTACCTGTGCGACTTCTACTGCTCGGACCGTGACTCCAACATCACCGGAGCCGGCACCCCCGAGCTGGACGCGGAGATCCGCGCCACCGCGGAGATCGCCGACCTCGGAGGGCAGATCGCGGCCGTCAACAAGGTCGAGCAGAAGGCCCTCCAGCAGTACGCCTTCCTGCCGCTCTACAGCGGTCCCTCCACCTACGGCATCCGCAAGGGCCTCGCCAACGTCGGTGCCACCATCTTCTACAGCCCGCTGCCCGAGACCATCGGCTGGCAGAAGTAGCACCACCGGCGCCCGGGCCGCCCTGTCACCCGCGTGGGTGGCAGGGCGGCCCGCCGTGCCGGTACGGCCCCGGGCCGCTGCGTGCGGTGCGGCCCGCCGGGCGCTTCCGGCGGCGGCGGGCCGTACCCGTGGGGAGTTACAGGCTGCGGGTGAGGCGGTCGGTCAGGAGCCGGGTGAAGCGGGCCGGGTCGCTCAGGTCGCCGCCCTCGGCGAGCAGGGCGCTGCCGTGGACGAGTTCGGCGATGTCGGCGAGGGTCGCGTCGTCGGGGTTCGTCCGGTGGGCCTGGTGCAGGGCGGTGACGAGGGGGTGGGTGGGGTTGAGTTCGAGGATCCGCTTCACGGGGGGAAGGTCCTGGCCCATGGCCCGGTACATCTTCTCCAGGGTGGGGGTCAGGTCCTGGGCGTCGCCGACCAGGCAGGCGGCGGAGGTGGTGAGCCGGGTGGAGAGGCGGACCTGCTTGACCTGCTCGGTCAGGGTGCTCTGCAGCCACCCGAGGAGGTCGGCGAAGTCCTGTTCGCGCTGGGCCTTCTCCGCCTTCGCCTCGTCACCGCCGTCGGTGTCGGCGTCGTCGAGGTCGACCTGGCCCTTGGCGATGGACTGGAAGCGGTGGCCCTCGAAGGCGGGGATCTGGTCGGTCCAGACCTCGTCGACGGGGTCGGTGAGGATCAGGACCTCGTAGCCCTTGGCGGTGAAGGCCTCCATGTGCGGGGAGTTCTCCACCATCTGGCGGTTCTCGCCGGTCAGGTAGTAGATGGTGTCCTGGCCGTCCTTCATCCGCGCGACGTACTCGCGCAGCGTGGTCTCCTTCCGGGCGTCGTGGGTGGAGGCGGCCGAGACCAGGTCCAGCAGCGCGTCGGTGCTGTCGTGGTCCTCGAGCAGGCCTTCCTTGATCACCCGGCCGAACTGCTCCCACAGCGCGGTGTAGGCGTCGGTGTCGGCGGCCCGCATGCTCTTGAGGGCGGCGAGGACCTTCTTGACGAGTCGTCGGCGGACCGCGGTGATCTGGCGGTCGTGCTGCAGGATCTCGCGGGAGACGTTCAGCGACAGGTCGTGGGCGTCGACGACGCCCTTGACGAAGCGCAGGTAGTTCGGCATGAGCGCGTCGCAGTCGTCCATGATGAACACGCGCTTGACGTACAGCTGCACGCCCCGCTTGGTGTCGCGGGAGTACAGGTCGAACGGGGCGTGGGCGGGGATGAACAGCAGCGCCTCGTACTCGAAGGTGCCCTCGGCGCGCATGTGGATGGTCTCGGCCGGGGCCTGCCAGTCGTGGCTGATCTGCTGGTAGAAGTCGTGGTACTCGGCCTCGGTCACCTCGCTGCGCGGGCGGGCCCACAGGGCCTTCATCGAGTTCAGCGTCTCGGGCGCGCCGGCGGCCTCGTCCGCGGCCTCGTCCGCCGCACCGGATTCGGCGTCCGCACCGACGGGTTCGGCGGCCATCCGGATGGGCCAGCGGATGAAGTCCGAGTACTGCTTGACGATCTGACGGATCTTCCACGCCGCGAGGTAGTCGCCGAGCCCGTCCTCGCCGTCCGCCGGCTTGAGGTGCAGCGTGACCGAGGTGCCCACCGGCAGGCCGTCGGCCTGCGCGACGGTGTAACTGCCCTCGCCGTCGGACTCCCACGCGGTGCCCTGTTCGGTGCCGGCGCGGCGGGTCTGCAGGGTGACCTTGTCGGCGACCATGAACGCCGAGTAGAAGCCGACGCCGAACTGGCCGATCAGGCTCTGCGCCGCGTCCGCGTCCTTGGCCTCCTTGATCTTGGCCAGCAGGCTGGCGGTGCCGGACTTGGCGATGGTGCCGATCAGGTCGACGACGTCCTCGCGGGTCATGCCGATGCCGTTGTCCCGCACCGTCAGGGTGCGGGCCTGCTGGTCGACTTCCAGGGTGATGTGCAGGTCCGAGGTGTCGACCGCGAGGTCGGTGGCGGTGAGGGATTCCAGGCGGAGCTTGTCGAGGGCGTCGGAGGCGTTGGAGATCAGCTCGCGCAGGAAGATGTCCTTGTTCGAGTAGATCGAGTGGATCACCAGCTGCAGCAGCTGGCGGGTCTCCGCCTGGAACTCCAGCGTCTCGGTCGGGCTGGCCACGGGACGTGTCTCCTTCGTGTTCATGCGTTACGTGGTGGAAAGGGGGTTCGGTGGGGTCGCCCGTGTTCGGTCGGGGCGCCCGTGTTCGGTCCGGTGACCGGTGGCGGCGTCGGGATGCGCACGGCCCGCGAGCACCTGCGCCGTGTCGTCCTCCGCGGGCGGGCGCGGTCCCGTGCTACTCCGGCGGCTCGCGCCAGGCGGCGACGAGCTCGTGGAAGCGCGGGAACCGGGCGCCCGGCACGGTCTCGTCGCTGACCGCCTCGCCGTTGAGCCAGCAGATGTCGAAGGTGTCCGTCTCGGTGTCGAGCAGGCAGCACACGCCACCGGTGGCGGCGGTGAGGCCGGTGAACACCTTCCTGACGCTCGCGGACCGCGCGAACATCCGGCTCATGGCCGAGGTGGCCGCGGTGAACTGCAGCGACGCGAAGTCCGGGTGCCATGCGGGCGAGAACCTGACGGTCAGGTAGACGTACCCGACCGGCACCCGTCCTCGCTCGTCGACCCTGGTGAAATCGCTGAGGAAGAACTCGCGCACCGCGTCGTCGACGCCGATCACGATCGAGGTGTCCAGTTCGAGCGTGCCGCCTGCCGAACAGTCGACCGGTTCGCTCGTGAACCCCGAGGTGAACGGCACGATCACCTGCTCGCCGCCCGGCAGGGTCACCGGAAGCGGCGGTGTGTCGCGGCCCCGGGGGGCGAGCTCGGCCAGCCGGGTCAGTGCTCTCCCGACGTTCCGAGGGGGCATGAAGATCTCGTAGCTGTAGTCCAGCCCCATACCGCCTCGCCTCCCCTGTCGCGAAACCGCCATCCTTTCACGGGATGGACCGGCCGTGCGGTCGATGGCTCCGACGGGACCGGCCGGAGGTGGGGCGGCGTCCGCTCCGCCCGTACGGGGACGGGTTTCGGCCCGGCCCGGCCCGGGGCGGGCCGGGTCAGCCCGTCGCGCCGGTCGCCGCCCGTGCCCGGAGGGCGTCGACGGCGAGGCGGGCGGTGGTTCCGATGGCGGCGTCAGCGGCGGGCAGGGTGATGGTGGTGGCGGCGGCGCGGGTGAAGACGGCGAGGGCGTAGCGGCCGCCGTCGGGGTATTCGACGACGCCGACCTCGTGGCGCAGCGTGGGGAGGGTGCCGGTCTTGCCGTGGACGCGGACGTCGTCGTAGGGGAAGCCGGAGGCCAGGCGGTGCGGCCAGACCTGGAGGCCGAGGAGGCGTCGCAGGGCGGCGCCGTGGTCGCCGGGGCAGGCGTCGCCGTGCCAGAGGGCGGCGAGCAGGGTGGTCATGTCGCGGGGGGTGCTGTGGTTGGTGAAGGCGGGGTCGAGGACCCTGAGGCGGGCGACGACGGCGGGGTCGACCGGGGAGTCCGGGCCGGTGTCCTCGGCGAGGGCGGCGATGAGGTCGCGGAGCTTGTGGACGGCGACGGTGCGGCTCAGGCCGAGGTCGGCCATGGTGCGGTTGACGGTGTCGAGGCCGATCTGGTCCCACAGGGTGTCGGCGGCGGTGTTGTCGCTGACGGCCGCGGTGAGGTAGGCGAGGTCGCGCAGGGAGAGGCGGGCGGCGTCGAGCATGGCGGCGAGGCCGGTCCCGCCGGGGGTGCGGCCGGCAGCGGGGACGTCGACCTGCCGGGTCAGGTCGATCCGTCCGGCGGCGGCCTCGCGGTACAGCGTCACGAGCAGGCAGACCTTGTGGACGCTGGCGGTGCTGACGACGGTGTCGGCGCCGAGGCCGATCTCGGCGCCGGTGTCGAGGTCGCGCGCGTGCAGCCAGCCGGTGACGCCCGCGTCGGCGAAGGCCGCGGCGATGCGGGTGCGCGCGGCGCGGCCGTACGGGGCCCGGTCGACGGCCGCGCGGTCGACGGCCGTGCGGCCGGCTCCGGTGCGCTCGACTCCGGTGCGGTTCGCTCCGGTGCGGTCGCTGGTCATAGCGGGAACTCCATTGCGGGCCGGGGGTAGAGCGGGCGGTTGGGCGGCTGGGGCAGCAGGCCGCCGGGGCCGGTCAGCGCCTCGTGGGCGGCCTGGGCGAACAGCCGGACGGCGGGCCCGCCCCGCCCGGCCGGCCAGGCCGTGGAGGTCCGCCAGGCCAGCGGAGTGCCGGTGAGCGGACGCCAGACTGTACCCGGTGGGGGTGTGGTGCGCGGCACCAGGGCGATGGCGCTGCCGGTGAGCACGAGCGCGCCCGCCACGTCCGGTCCCGGCGGGTCGACGACGGCCCCGGGGGTGCAACCGTGCCTGGTCAGCGTGGTGAGGACCTCGTCGTACAGGGCCGGGGCCGTGGCGCGGGGGAAGAGGACCAGGCGCAGGCCGGTCAGTTCGGCCACCGCGAGCTCCGGGCGGTCGGCGTACGGACTGCCGGCGGCGAGCAGCGCGCCGAGCGGCTGGTGCAGGACGGGGCCGAAGGCCAGTCCGTCGGCCGGGCAGGGGTGACGGACGACGGCGACGTCGACGGTGTGCTGGGCGAGTTCGCGCACCACGGCCGCGACCGGCAGCTCCCGCAGTTCGAGCCGGGTGCCCGGGGAGGCGGTCTCGAAGCCGGTGAGCAGCGCGGCCAGGGTGGCCGGCCCGAGTTCGGGCGGGACGGCCGCGCGCAGGGTGCCGGCCCGTCCGCTGCGCAGGTCGGCGGCGGTGGCGAGGAGGCGGGCGGCGCTGTCCAGCGTCTCCTCGGCTTCGGCGAGCAGCAGCCGGCCCGCCGGGGTGAGCTCGACGCCGCGCGGGCCGCGGTCGAACAGGGTCACGCCGAGTTCGCGTTCGAGGCGCTGGATCCGCTGGGAGAGCGAGGGCTGGGCGATCCGCAGGCGCTCGGCGGCACGGCCGAAGTGCCGTTCCTCGGCGACGGCTCGGAAGTGGCGGAGGTGCCCCAGCAGGTCCATGGGCAGCAATCATAGGTGTTTTCCTATCGCCCACTTCACGATTGCGGTCTTGGACTGGGTGGTCGGCGGCCTGTTTAGCTGAGCGCGACGGCGCGACGGCGACGGCATGAGCCACCGCGTCGCGCGACCGCGACAGCGACCGCAACTGCGTCCGCGACCGCGACCGCACGAGCCACCTGGGAGACGACCGATGACGCCCGACCTCCACCGCACCCGCGCCGCGCTGCCCGCGGTGGCCCTGCTCGTGGCCGCGCTGATCGGCGGGTGCGACCGGACGGACGGCGCCTCGACGGCGGCGGCCCCCGGCATGACGGCTCCGGGCGCGACGGAGTCGAGCGCGACGGCCCCCGGCGCGGGGGTGGCGGGCGTGCCCGCGACCGGTTCGGCGGAGGACTCCTTCGCGGCACTCGAGCAGCGGTTCGGTGCCCGGCTCGGCGTGTTCGCGGTGGACACCGGCAGCGGCCGGGAGGTCACCCACCGGGCCGACGAGCGGTTCGCGTTCGCGTCCACGATCAAGTCGCTCGCCGCCGGGGCCCTGCTGCGGAAGGCCTCCGACGCGGACCTGGACAAGGTCGTCCCCTACCGCCAGGAGGACGTGCTGGCGTGGGCGCCGATCACCTCGCAGCACGTGGCGACCGGCATGAAGCTGCGTGACCTGGCCGCCGCCTCCATCCAGTACAGCGACAACACCGCGGCCAACCTCGTCATCGCCGAGCTCGGCGGCCCGGCGGCCGTCCAGCAGTCCCTGCGCGACCTGGGCGACTCGACCACCAGCGTCGACCGCACCGAACCCACCCTCAACGAGGCGACCCCGGGCGACACCCGCGACACCAGCACACCGCGCGTCCTCGCCGCCGACCTGCGCCGCTACGTGCTCGGCGACGCCCTCGCGGAGGACCGGCGCGGGCTGCTGACGGACTGGCTGGTCGGCAACACGACCGGCGGCCCGTACATCCGCGCCGGGGTGCCCGCCGACTGGAGGATCGGCGACAAGACCGGCAACGCGGGCTACGGCACACGCAACGACGTCGCCGTGGCGTGGCCGTCGGGCGGGCGCAGCCCGATCGTGGTCGTCGTCCTGTCCGACCGCGGCAAGGCGGGCGCCACCTCCGACGACGCCCTGATCGCCCAGGCGACGAAGACCGTCGTCAGTGCCCTCGGCTGACCGTCCCCGACCGACCAGGAGCCCCGACCGCGATGATCCGCCCCACCCGCCGGACCGCCACCGAGGCCGACTTCACCCGGCGCCGCCTCGCCCAGCTCGCCGTCCTCGGTCTCACCGCCGGGGCCGCGCCGACCGCCCTGCCGGGCACGGCCTCGGCCGCCGCCCCCTCCGAGGCGGCGTCCGCCGCCCGCGCTTCGGCGAAGGCACCGTCCGCCGGGCGCCCGCACTACGACCGCGCCCGCCGCCTCGCCGCCGACGACCCCGTGCTGCGGGCCCTGGTGACAGCGCTGACCCCCGGCCCCGTCCCTCCCCCGCTGCCCGCGCCCGCGCCCGCGCCCGTCAAGCTGTTCGACAACCTCGTGCTGCTGAGCACGGGCCGGGTCTCGGCGATGGCGGTGCTGACGGACGACGGCATCGTGCTGATCGACGCGCTCACCTCACCTGCCGATGCCGAGGGCGTGATCATCCCCGGGTTGCGGGCGGTCGGCGCCGACCCGGCGGCGATCCGCCACGTCGTCGTGACCCACGGCCACGCGGACCACTTCGGCGGCGCACAGACCCTCGCCGACCGCTACGGCGCCCGGGTGCACATGTCCGCGGCCGACTGGGACCTCCTCGCCCGCACCCGCCCCGCCGACGCCCCCGTCCGCGACCTCGACATCGCGGACTGCGAGCAGCTCACGCTCGGCGGCACGACGATCGAGCTGCACCACACCCCGGGACACACCCCCGGCACCGTGTCCCCGGTCATCCCGGTCCGGGCGGGCCGCCGGCACCACAGCGCGATGCTGTGGGGCGGCCTCAAGCCGCCCTCGACGGTGGCGGGCCTGCGTACCCTCCTCGCCTCCGTCCGCTCCTTCCGGGCCGTCATGCGCCGGACGAACGTGGAGGTCGAGCTCTCCAACCACCCGAACGACCACGGCCTGGAACGCGCCGAACAGCTGCGGCACCAACCGCCCGGCGCCGCGAACCCCTTCCTCCTCGGCGGCCCCCGCACCCAGCGGTACATGGCGGTCATGGACGCGATGCTGCGCGGCCACATCGCCGACGCGGAGGCGGCGGAGGCAGCGTAGCGGCGGAGTCTTTCCCCGGCCGGGCCGGATGTCCTCCTACTCGCGGATCCGGGCGTTCACCGGGGGACGCGCGTCCGCGGTGTCCGCGGTGTCCGCGCCCAGGCCCGCGAGCAGGCGCAGTCCGTCCTCGGCGGGGCTGCCCGGGGCCGCGGACAGCACCAGCAGCTCGATGCCCGGTTCGTCGGGCAGTGCGAAGTTCTCCTGGTGCAGTTCCAGCAGCCCGACCAGGGGATGCCGGTACGCCTTGCGTCCATGCGCGCGGGCACGCACGTCCGCACGGGACCAGAGACGGCGGAAGCGCTCGCTGCCCATCGCCAATTCCCCGACGAGCGAGGCCAGTCGGGGGTCGTCCGGATACTTGCCGGCGGCCAGGCGCAGGTGCCCGACCACGTCGCGGGTGCAGTTCTCCCAGTCCGCGTAGAGGCCGTGCTCGGCTTCCTCGAGGAAGAGGTGCCGGGCGGTGTTCAGGCCCGGCATCGGGCGGCCGAAGAGGAGTCCGGCGAGGCGGTTCCCGGCGAGCGCGTCCAGGCGGTGGTTCATGATCAGCGCGGGTGCGCCGGCGACCAGGTCGAGGACCCGCAGCAGCTCCGGCCGGACCCGGCCGCCCGACACCGTCGTGCGGCGGCGGCGCTGCCGCGCGAGGCGGTGGAGGTGCCCGCGTTCGGTCTCGTCGAGGCCGAGGACACCGGCGAGCGCGTCGAGGACCTGCTCGGAGGGCTGGGTCGCGCGGCCCTGCTCCAGACGTACGTAGTAGTCGACGCTGACGCCGGACAGGTGCGCGACCTCCTCGCGGCGCAGCCCTTCGACCCGGCGGCGGCTGTCGACGGGGATGCCGACGGTGGCCGGGTCGACCCGGGAACGCCGGGTCCGCAGGAAACCCGCGAGATCGTCCATGTCCTCAGTATCGCCTGGTCCGTGGCCCGTGAGGGTGGTCCTGTCGGTACCAGGAAGTCCAGTCCGACGGAAGCGGCGCCCCTGAACGCCGGGCGCCGCGGCGTCCAGGATCGAGGGCATCCGATCCGAAGGAGTTCCCGTGAAGACGCTGATCGTCCACGCCCACCCGGAGCCGAAGTCGCTCAACGGCTCGCTGAAGGACCTCGCGGTGTCCACCTTGGAGGCCGCCGGGCACGAGGTGCGGGTGAGCGACCTGTACGCGATGAACTGGAAGGCGGTCGTGGACGCCGCGGACTACGGCCCCGAGGCTTCGAGTCCGCTGAGCATCGCCCGGGACTCCGGCCGGGCCTTCGAGGCCGGCACGCTCTCTCCGGACGTCCTCGCCGAGCAGGAGAAGCTGCTGTGGGCCGACACGGTCGTCTTCCAGTTCCCGCTGTGGTGGTACACGATGCCCGCGATCCTCAAGGGCTGGGTGGACCGGGTGTTCACCCACCGCTTCGCGTACGGCGTCGGCGAGCACAGCGACACCAAGTACGGCGAGCGTTTCGGCGAAGGCACCCTCGCGGGCAGGAGGGCTCTGCTGTCGGTGACCGTCGGCGGCCCGGAGTCGCACTACACCGCTCGCGGGATCAACGGCCCCGTCGACGACCTGCTGTTCCCCTTCCAGCACGGCATCCTCTACTACCCCGGCCTCGAGGTGCTGCCGCCGTTCGTGCTGTACGGCACCGACCGGATGACCCACGCGGACTACCCGGACGTCGCGAAGGCCTGGGAGGAACGCCTGCTCACCCTGGAGTCGACCGAACCGATCGCGTTCCGGCGGCAGAACTTCGGCGACTACGAGATCCCCTCGCTGCACCTGAAGGAGGGACTGGAACCCGTGGGCCGCACGGGTTTCGGGCTGCACGTGCGCGGCTGACGCCGGCACCGGGACGTCCCCGGCCCGGGCGCTCCCCCTGGAGCGGGCGCCCGGGCCGGGGACGTCGACGGCCGGGCGGCTACAGGTGGACGTCGGAGACCTCGAAGGTCTGGACGCTGTAGGTGCCGCAGTCGGACCAGAACCGTCCGCCGTTCATCACGGTGTCCGCGTAGTACTGGTAGCGCTGACCGTCACCGGCGCCGACGCCGGTGACCCAGCGCTTGACCGGGGCGCCGTGCACGCCGGGCTGCGAGAACGCCGTCAGGTCGAGGGCGACGCTGCGCCAAGTCGCCGCCGGCGCGGGGGCGAGCAGCCGGGGAGCAGCTCCCGGACACGGTGTCCTGTGGCGGCCGGGCGGACCCCCGCGACACCACCCGCGACACCACCCGCGGATCCGGCAGAGCGTCCGGAGAGCGCCCGCCGGAAAGCTCGGCAGGTCGCGCCCGAGCATGAACCTCTTTTCCCACGACAAGGAGGAGCACGGCATCTGACCGTGCTCGACGGTCATGTGGGGCGAGCCCGCCCCCCTCATCCCGTCTCACCCCGTCTCGCTCTGCCGCCGCCGCTCGCGCTCCGCGAACCGGAGTTCCAGTTCCTCGTGCCAGCGAGCCGCGTTGCTGCCGTCCAACTGGCCGGCGAAGGCCCGGTAGGCGGCCGGCACCAGAGCCTCGCGGTCGGCGGGCTCCGCCGAGGCGATCGCCCAGAGCGCGTCGTCGGTGTCGTTGTCCAGTCCGGTGCAGGAACGCGGTCCCCCGCCCGTGAGCACACGCTCCAGTTCCGCGTGGAAGGTCTGCCGCAGCTCCTGGTCGGTCGGCCATCCGTGGCGCATCCGGGCTCCCGTCGACGTCGAATTCGGACTCCCCGTCCTCCGGAGACGACTCGGTTGCCCGGGCCTGTGGTTCCACAGACCGGCTTCGGCTCCGGGGCGGGGAGTTCGACGACCTCCGGTGCCCGCCGGCTGCGGGCCGCCGGGGCGGACCGGTGGCGTCAGGCGGTCTGGTATCCGCCGAGCATGAGCGAGGAGCCCACGCTGGTGCAGTACGCGTAGCTCCAGACGCCCTTGCCGACCGGCTGCCAGGGGCCGTGCACGGTCGTGCCGTTGTTGCACCTGGCGACGGCTCGGAAGGTGGTGGCGTCGGGGTAGTCGGCGCAGTAGACGCCGACGGTGTTGTTGTCGTTCCAGGTGCTGCAGTCGGCCCTCGTCGTGGTCGCCGACGCCGGCGTGGCGGCGGCTCCGAGCGCGAGCGAGACCGCGGCGACGGCGGCCGCGGCGAAAGTACGCATCTTGGTCATGGAATTCCCCTCCCCTAGGTGACAGCGGGCCGCTTCCGGGTGGAACGGCCGCTCCCACCAAGGAGATTAGATGCCGGAGCCTTCCGCTCGGCGGCTCCCGAGGGACGGCGGGACGCACTGCCAAGGACCGGCGACGCTGCGTCAAGTCGGCGACGGCCCGGCGGGGGTCTGGATCACTTTCCCCGGGCTCGGGAAGGAAGTCCGGTTGATCGTCTCGGAGTTGGCCGGCGTCTCGCCCGTCCGACCGGGCCGGCGTGCGGCGCGCCCGGACGGTGTCACGGATGCCGGACCGGCGGCGCGGGGTGTCCGCGCCGCCGGTCGGACGGCGGGTGAGGGGGTGGTGGGTCAGCAGCGGACGCCGCTGCCGCGGTCGGTGAGGAGGTCGTCGCGGATCCAGCCCTTGACCCCGGTGGCGTCGTTGCGGACGTAGGTCCACGTCCCGTCACTGGCCGAGACGAAGCAGTGGTAGTCGATCAGCTGGGTCGAGTAGGACACCCCCAGCACCGCACAGCTGGTGCTCGGGCCGCTGCGCATGTTGACGCCGTTCTTGGCGCTCGCGTGCCAGCTGCTGCTGTCCTTGTCGCCGTAGGACACGTTGCAGGCGGCGAGCGCGGGTGCGGCCGCGGGTGCGGCACCGGCGGGGACGGCGGCGGCAAGCGGAACGATCAAGGTGCCGGCGGCCAGCAGGAGGGCCGTGGCGGTGCGCTTGGCGGAACGGTGCATCAGATCCTCCGTGAGTGTGGCGGGACCGCTTCAGTCCCGCGACCGGGAGGCGCGCTCCGGACCGACGGCCGGCGTGCGCTCCGGTACGACCGTCCCACCGTCGTCGGTGCGGTTCGATGGCGAGGCGTGCCGACCGGTTGGCCGTGCGTGCCGTTCCCGGTCCCTCGCGCGCTCGCGCCACTCGCCGGGTGTCAGGCCGTAGGCGGTGCGGAAGGCGCGGGTGAACTCGGGCGGGCGCGGAAAGCCCCAGCGCGCGGCGACCGCGTGGACGGTGAGCTGCCACAGGCGCGGGTCGGCCAGATCGAGGCGACAGCGTTCGAGCCGACGGTGGCGGATGTGGGCGGCCGGCGTCGTGTCGTGCTTCCGGAAGATCCGGTAGAGGGTGCGCAGCGAGATCCGGTGGGCGTCGGCGAGGGCCCGGGGGTCGAGCCACTCGGCGGGGAGGTGGTCGTCGACGAAGGAGAGGATCTGCAGGTAGAGGACGCGCTCCCGGGAGTCGCCGGGTACGGCGGCGAGCCGGTCGAGGTGGTGCGCCAGGAAGGTCTCGGTCAGGTCGGTGAGCACCCTGCCCAGCCGTGCCGCCTGGCCGGTGTCGTCCGGGGAGTCGCGGCTCAGCGCCGTCATGAAGCCGGACAGCAGCAGGCCCGTGCCCCGGGTCCCGGCGAGCGGTGTCGCGAGCAGGGAGGTGATCTCCTGGTGCGGCAGGTGCAGGAGGCGTTTGGGGACCTGGAACATCAGGCACTGGGTGCGGCTCGGCCCGGGGCCGACGAAGCCCTCGAACGGGCGCGCGCTGTCGTGGACGACGAGGTCGCCCGGGCCGAGGAGACCGCTCCGGCCGGCCTGTTCGAAGCCCGAGCGGCCGCGGCGGACGAACAGGACCTGGTACTGCTCGGGGTCGGACTGCCGGACCAGCCGCGGTGTGCGCCGCATGGCCAGGGGTGAGTAGTTCATGGCGGCCAGCTGGCAGTCCCCCAGCTGCACGGCGCTCAGGTCGGCCTCGAAGCGGTCCGGGTCGAGGGATCGCATCTGTACGGTGACCGTCCCCTGGACCGCGACCTCCCGCCACGCTCCGCTCCAGTCGGTCTCCGGCATCCGGTCGCTGTCGTAGAGCGTTTCCACCCAACCCCCAACCTGACATGGTCGCGCCACGCATGCTACCTCCGGGGCGCAGGGGACGACGAGACGAAGAGCCGTCAGGAGACCGGTGCGAGCACGTTCACCGGGACCCCGGGGACCGGAGCCGGAGCCCTACGGGCGGCGGCGAGGGGATCCTCGGCGGCTCGTTCGGGCGGCCGGCGTCGCGGGACGCCGGCCGGGAGCGGCGGCGGCCGGTCCGCGTCAGCGGGGGCAGCCGATCCCCCAGGCGGCGGCCCGGGCCGCGGCGGCCGCGCGGTTGGGGAGGTCGAGCTTGGCGAGGATGTGCTCGATGTGGGTCCCCACGGTGCGCGGCGTGACGTACAGCCGCTCGGCGATCTCCCGGTTGGTGCGACCGGTCGTCAGTTCGGCCAGGACCTGGAGTTCCCGTGGCGAGAGTCCGCCCGGCCGGGTCGCCGCGGCCGGTCCGGCCGCGGCGGCCTCCTCGGAACGCGGGTCGGCGTGGGGGGCGACGGCCGCGGCGTGGGGGGCGACGGCCACGGCGAGCGCCTCGCTGAGCAGGGTGACCACCGCACGTGCGGGTTCGGGCGCGCACCGCGGCCGGCGGGTGCTGACGTTCAGCATGCCGACGTACCGGCCGTCGGCGGCGAAGAGGCACTGGGCCACGCCGTCCTCGATGCCGAGCGGGCGCAGCACCTCCCGGAAGCCCGGGGAGGCGGCCAGGAGCCGCCCGGGGACGTCCCCGAGCCACAGGCCGCCCCGGGCCGGGCTGCGGAGCACGGGGAACACCGGATCGCGGTGCAGGCGCGTCTCGATGTACGCGGTGGCGTCGTCCGGGTAGCTCCCGGCCAGGGTGGTGTGGTGCCCGCGCAGCGGATCCCACCGGGCCAGGGAGGCGTGGTCGTACTCCATCACCCCCGACAGTGCCGTCAGGACGGTGTCGAGGCCGGTCGTGCCGGCCACGGCGTTCCTTGCGGCCTCGCGGACGCCGACGGCCGCGTCCAGGATCTCCGCCACGCTCCGTTCCGCTGCCATCGTCCAAGGATGATCATGTGCCCGGATGGCGTCAAACGCGCGGGGCCTCGTGCACGATCCGCCCGTCCATGACGGTGAGGACGACGGGCATCGTCGGGATGTCCCGGGGGTCGGCGGCGAGCAGGTCCCCGTCGAGCACGCACAGGTCCGCGGCCTTGCCCGGCTCCAGGGAGCCCTTCCAGTCGTCGGCGAAGTCCTGCCAGGCCGCGTCGATCGTGTAGGTGCGCAGCGCCTCGGCCAGGCCGATGCGCTGTTCCGGGCCGCTGACCCGGCCGGCGGCCTTGGACTCGCGCAGCATCATGGTGGCCAGGCCCTGGCGCCAGTCGGGGTGCGTGACGGGCGCGTCGGATCCGCTCGCGACCCGTACGCCGGCGTCGATGGCGTCGCGGTACGGCCATGCGTACGCGGCCCGTTCGGCGCCGACGAGTTCCTCCTCCATGTCGGCGACGGTCCACTTGATGGTGGGGTTCATGTTGACGCCGAAGCCGTGCGCGGCCAGCACCTCCATGCTGTGCGCGGTGAGGAAGTCGCCGTGGATGACGTAGTGGCGGGCGTCGGGCCGCGGGTGCTCGGCCATGGCCGCGGCGAAGGCGTCCGCGACGGTGTCGATGGCCCGGTCGCCGGTGACGTGGACGCCCAGTTGGTGCCCGGCGGTGTGGGCGAGCCGGATCATGGCCTCGATTCCGGCGGTGCGCTCGGTGTCGGTGTCGCCGCCGACGCACAGGGCGCCGCAGCCTCCGCTGACGTACGGCTCGTGCATCCAGGCCGTCTTGTTGGGGACGATGCCGTCGGCGAAGACCTTGACGCCGTGGACCGCGAGGCGGCGCGGGTCCGTGTCGCCGGGTGCGCCGAGGTCCGCGAGGCCGCGGGCGAACTCCTCGGTGGTGCTCGCCATGCCGGTGGGCAGCAGCAGGACGCCGACGCGGGCGGTCAGTTCGCCGTCGGCCAGCAGCGCGCGGTAGACGTCGAGGGTCTCCTCGCCGAGCGCGCCCCGCATGATGCCCTCGCCGCCGGGGCCGAGCCCGGGCTCGGTGTAGCTGGTCACGCCGAGCCGGGCGAGGGTGGCGAGGGTCGCCCTGATCGCGTCGGTCCGCTCCTGCCGGCTGAGCGGCGGCAGCGCGTTCTGGACGAGGGCCTGGGCCCCCTCGTGGAGCAGCCCGGTGGGCTCCCCCGTCTCGTCGACGACGATGGCTCCGCCGGGCGGGGCGACGGTGTTCCGGTCGATGCCGATGAGCTCCAGGGCCTTGGAGTTGACCCAGGTGGCGTGTCCGGAGAAGGAGTACAGCACGACGGGGTGGTCCGGGCTCACGGCGTCGAGGTCGCGCCGCGAGGGCGTGCGCGACGGGTCCAGGAGGCACTCGTCGAGGTATCCGGTGTCCCAGCCGTGCCCGGTGATCCACTGCCCGGCCGGGGTCCGTCCGACCGCCTCGCGCACCGCTTCGGCCGCGTCCCCGAGCGAGGACACCGCGGGGTGGCCGAGGTCGAGGGAGAGCGGCGGTGTGGCCGTGCCGAAGGCGCATCCGTGCAGGTGGGAGTCGTTGATGCCGGGAAGCAGGGTCGCCCCCCGCAGGTCGACGACCCGGGTGCGGGGCCCGATGAGCGGTGCGACGTCGTCGTTCCGGCCGACGGCGCTGATGACCTGGCCGGTCACCGCCAGGGCCGAGGCGACGGAGAAGTCCGCGTCGACCGTGACCACCTGCCCGTTGAGAAACACCAGATCCGCGTGCGTGTCCACAGGAACGACCTTTCGGGAAGCCGGGCGCACCGCGGCCGTTCGCGGGCGCTCCTTCGAGGACTATGGCCGCGCCCCCGCCGCTCGCACATCGGTCGTTCCACCGATGCGTGCCTGCCGGGGGCGGGCCGGGAGCCGGGCCGGGACGCATCGGGCCGGGAGCACGGCCGGGGCAGCGGCCTCGGGCTGTCGGTGCCGGTTCCCCGCGGGTGTGGTCACGTCATGACCGGGGCGTTGCCGAGTCATTGATGGTTGGTGAGGCGGCGGGATAGCTTCGCTTCCGCACCACCCGTCCTGTTTCTGCCCGGCCGACACTCCGTCCTCGGCCGGTCCCGCACCCGGATGATGTGGAGAACTCATGGCTCGACTGCGTTCCTTACGGCGGCTCGGCCTGGCCGTGCCGATCGCACTGTCGCTGACCGCCTCGCTCGGCTCCCTCGCCGTACCGGCCTCGGCAACGCCCCCGGCAGGGGCCGCCGTTCAGGCCGGGGACGCGCAAACCCTGGCGTACGTCGTCAACACGGGGACCGACCGTCGCACGCTCGCGGAGGTGCAGCGGGCCGTCACCGCGGCCGGCGGCACCGTCGTCGTCACGTACGACGGGATCGGCGTCATCGTCGCCCATTCGGCGAACCCCGACTTCGGCAGGCGACTGCGCGCGGTGCGCGGGGTGCAGTCCGCGGGTACCACGCGGACCGCGCCGCTGAGCGCGGTGGGGACGCCGGACGAGGGTGCGGTGCGGTACCTCTCCGGGGCCGAGGCCGCGGTGATCGAGAAGGCGTCCGGCGGCGGCCCGGGCGCCGAGCCCCTCGAAGCCGAGCAGTGGGACCTGCGGGCGATCGGCGCGGACCGGGCCGCGAAGGTCGACCCGGGCAGCGGTGACGTCACGGTCGCCGTGATAGACACCGGCGTCGACGACACCCACCCGGACCTCGCCGCGAACTTCTCGCCGTCGCAGTCCGCGAACTGCGTCAGCGGCAAGGCCGACACCACGTACGGCTCCTGGCGGCCGGTGGACCCGGACTACTTCCACGGCACGCACGTGGCGGGCACGATAGCCGCGGCCCGCAACGGCGTGGGCGTCGCGGGCGTGGCACCCGGGGTGAAGGTCTCCGGCATCACGGTCTCCCAGCCCACCCCGCGCCAGCTGATCTACGCCGAGAGCGTCGTCTGCGCCTTCGTGTTCGCCGCCGACCACGGCGTTCAGATCACCAACAACAGCTACTACGTGGACCCTTGGCAGTACAACTGCCTGGACGACCCCGACCAGAAGGCCATCGTCGACGCGGTCGACCGCGCCCAGCTCTACGCGCAGCGCAAGGGCACCCTCAACATCGCCGGGGCCGGCAACGCCAACCACGACCTGGACTCCGACGGCTTCGCCGACAGCCGCAGCCCCGACGACTCCACCCCGGTGAACCGGACGGTCGACCCGCACCGGTGCTGGGACCTGCCCGCCCAACTTCCGGGCGTCGTCACGGTCGGCGCCACCGGCGCCAAGGGCGCGAAGTCGTCCTACTCCAACTACGGCCTCGGCGTGATCGACGTCGCGGCGCCGGGCGGCGACCGGTACCAGGCCTCGGACACGCCGTCCGGGCACCCCGGTGTCCTGTCGACGCTGCCGAACGGCCAGTACGGCTACGAGCAGGGCACGTCCATGGCCACTCCGCACGTCTCCGGCGTGGCCGCGCTGCTGAAGTCCGCCCACCCGCACGCGACCCCCGCCCAGCTGCAGGCGCTGCTCAAGGCCCAGGCGGACAACCCGGGGTGCCCGGCCGGCCCGTACGACGGGAACGGCGACGGCACCGTGGACGCCACCTGCGCGGGCGGCGAGCGCGTCAACGGCTTCTACGGCTTCGGCATCGTCAACGCACTGCGCGCGGTCGAGTAGTCGCCACCGCACGGGCCCCGCTGTCGTGGCCGCCCCCGCGGTCACCCTGTTCCGCCCCTGCACGAACGCCCCCGGCCGTATGGCCGGGGGCGTTCGTCGTGCCCGGTCACCGACCATCGTGGCGGCCGCGGCTGTCACCGCGGCGACGACGGCAGGGCGCAGGAGGCGGGCGGTCCGCTGCGGGAGGGTTCGCGCCCGGGTCGGGCGGGTCGCGGGCGCTGTACGATCGGCCGATGAGTGAGGACTATCCGTTCGAGGACGGCCGCAACGTCTTGTGGGAGCTGGAGGGATTCGGCCCCGACGAGTGGCTCTGCTCGTCCGTCACGTTGACGCGGGAGCAGTTCCTGCAGGTGAGGGGCTTGTTCGAACTCGGCGATGACGAATGGATGATGGCCGGCGTGTACCCGGTTCCCGTCGAGGCCCAGGGCCCGCTGCGGGCGGTCGTCGAGGCGGCGCTGTTCGAGGAGGGGGTGGACTACTTCCTCGGAGCCCGCCAGAACCTCCCCTCGGGAAAGCTCTGGCCTCCCTCCGGGGTCCGCGGGCCGTTCCCCGGCCCGGTTCCCGGGCCGTAGTACCGGGGGGCCGGGGGCCGGGGCGGGCTTCCGGGGCGCGGACGCTCAGTCCCCCTGGGACCAGGCGGCGCTCGGCAGCGACAGGTAGACACCGAAGTCGACGAGCCCGGTCGCGGCGCGGATGTCCGCGTGGAGCACGTCCACCCGCTCCTGCCGGTTGGCCGCCCTGCTGGCGAACCACTTCGACCTGATCTCGATCACCACCTCCAGGCCGCTGCGGTCCAGCGGGCCCAGCCGCCGGAAGCGGATCTCGACGTCCCCGGGCTGCAGATCGCCGTCGTACGGCTCCTCGGGGCACTCGACGGCCAGCGACACCAGATGCGGCAGCACCGAGCCCAGTTCGCGCAGACGGGACTCGGGCACGGTGGGCGCATGGGTCACCTCGACGAGCGGCATGCCCGACACCTTAGACGGAACGACGTCCCGCCGGAGCACCGGGCCCGCTCCCGGCCGACGGACCGTCACCAGCCGTACAGCACACGGCAGATAGCCGGGGACCGCCGGGGACCGCCGACGCGCCTCATGCGCTCGAGGAGAGCGACCCGCGGATCACGGGACCGGTCCGCGCCCTGCCCTCCGGCCCGCGACCCGGCGGGTCCGGGCCGCCGGGGAGCAGCACCGGCGGGCGCGGTCCTCGTCACCCGCGCCGCGTCGCGCCCGCGCCCGTGCCCGCGTCACGACGGTGAGGACCACGGCGACGACCAGGGCAGGCCGCACCGCGCACTTCGCACACAGGAGGCGCGGCGGTCGGCTCGGCTCCGTCACGGCCCGTCACCCGGGCTGTGCGGGCGGACGGCCGGGTGCGCAGCCGTCGATGAGGGGATGCACCGTCCAGGAGTTCTCCGGCCGCTGTTGCGCGGTCAGGACCGCGAGTTGGGCCGGTGTCAACGAGCCCAGCTGCGCGCCGGTCAGCCCGTCGGGGTTGCGGGGGTCGGGTGGCGGCGGGGCTTCGTTCACCAGGCGGCACCAGCGCTGCTGGGTGGCCGTGATCGTCGCACGGTCGGCGGCCGGGACGTTGGTGCGCGGGTCGTAGCCGGCCGGTGCGGGCCTGACCTCGGCCGGGAGTTGTCCGGCGGGCGTGGTGAGTTTCACGATCGCCTTGACCGGGTGCAGTTCGGTGTGCCCCGAGTGGCCGGCGTCCCAGACCCAGCGGCCCTGGACGATGAGCACGTCACCCACCTTGATCTGCCGGGCCACCGGCCCGGTGACGAACGCGTCGTCGAAGGCCTGCGCCGCCTCCCACGCCGCGGCGGCCGCCGCCAGCATCGCGGGCGCCAGCAGGACGGCCAGGACGAGGGCGACGAGGTCCTCGACGATGCTGCAGACCGCGTCGAGCGCCTTGTCCAAGGGCCACGGAAGGTCCTCGGCCACCGCGTGGCAGACCTCTCCCGGGCTCGGTCCGCCCCCCGGTGGCTTGCCCCGGAGTATGTCGAGGAAGGGCTTCAGCGCCTGGCAGACGAAGAAGATCCGGGACCCCTCGCACTCCGCGTGCAGCACCGGCAGCGGGACCCACCGGCCGGTCCGAGGCGGTGCGTGCCAGTCGGTGTCCGACGGCTGGTCCCACAGCTTGTGCAGGTTGTCGCCCTCTCGGCCGTCGTCGGCCAGGGACGTACCCGCGAGCTTCCAGAGCACTCCGTAGCCGTCCACGGGGTAGGTGGCCGTGCCCTGCGGCAGCGGTTTCCTGATGATGGGGATGCCGGTCCGGTCCAACGGTGCGGGCAGCGGTCGGGGATTCGGCGAATCCTTCAGGAGCCGGCCCAGCGGGCCGTTCGCGGCGGCGTCGTCGCGGACACGATGCGGATCGACGATGTCGGGATCGGGCGTGCCCGGCGGGCTGTACTTCGCGAAGTCGTCGGTCTGGAACGGGGCGAGGAGGAGGTTGAAGGAGAAGTCGTTGTCGATCGCCTCGATGCCCGACTTGCCCCGGGCCTGTTCCAGCCCGACCACGACCCCGATGGCACACTCGTCGCCGCCGCCGGCGAGGCAGACGAGCTTCCCGCCGAGCAGGTAGTCGCAGAGCATGAACGCGAGGATCGAGGGGACGCCGGCGTCCAGCGGGCCGGGAGGCACCTCGTAGTCCGCGCGATCGACGCAGTGCGTGTACTGGCCCGGCGGCGTGATGATCGCTCCTGCGTCAACCATGGTCCTTCCTCCTGTCCACCATGGCCCTTCCTCACTGCCCGGTGCGCTACCCGGTGCACTACCCGGTGCCGTCGACGTACAGCGTGACCCCGCCCAGGAGTTCACTGCCGACGCCGGCGTGCACGTTGATCGCCTGTCGGCCGGCGAAGCCGTCGGGCGCCGTCACGTCGACCGTCACCTCGGCCCGCTCGCCCGGGTCCAGCGTCACCTCGGCGGGATGCACCGTCACCCGCCAGCCGTTCGGGATCGGCCAGTGCTCGACGCGGTGCCGCTCGAGCCGTGACCGCTGCTGCTCGGGAGGGCGGTCCTCACCGCACGCGTCCAGCGGCGGGACGGCATAACCGTCGAGCGTCAGCGTGACGGTCGCGCGTTCGGGCCGGTCGTTGCGGACCGGGAAGGCGAACGTCGCGTGGGGCGAGTTGAGCGGCTTCACGTCGGTGTTGCTCTGCCCCAGGTTGTCGGCCGGGTTGGCGTCGTCGTCCCACAGCAGCTCGACCTGCAGGCAGTAGTGGCCCGGGGTGGCCGGGGTGTGCCACGGCACCGTGGCGAACGCGGGGCAGCCGGCGGCGGCCTTCACCGGCAGGTCGACCTTGGTCGTCCCGACGTCGTGCCGGGTGGTGCCCGCGCCGAACTCCAGATAGCTGACCTTGACCGGGAGGCCCGGCGCCGGACCGGTGGTGGAGCCGTTCCAGACCCGGGCGACCACGAGGTAGTCGGTGTCCGGCCGCAGCGTGTGCGCGTCGACCGGAACCCCGGGAGCGGCGGCGAGTTCGACGTGGATGTCGGGGTTGTCCCAGGTGACCGCGAGGCCCAGCGACCGCAGGTACCGCTGGCTGTAGATCATCGGGTCGGCCTGACGGTGCACCCAGGGCGGGATCGCGCCCGGCGGGCGGCAGCGACGGTTCTCCACGCGGCACAGCCGGACCAGCTCCTTCAGCAGCCAGGCCGACCACCCGAGCGCAAGCAGTGACCACAGCGGCCGGAGGCAGTGACGGCAGGTCCACCGCCCGCAACCGCACCCGCAGCGACGCCGGCTCATGGCCGTGACCGTGACCTGCACGGATTCACTGGTGCCGTCCTCATGTTCCCAATGTCCCACCCGTCCCGGACCGCTGCCATGCGACAGCTCGGGCCCGGCCACCGGCAGCCCGGCCACCGGACGACGCCGACCCCACCTACTGTGTCCGCACGTGGACCCGTCTCGACGACACGGCGTGGTCCGGGCCGCAATCCGGTGACAGATGGTCACCCTCCGCCAAGCCATCGGCGGGATCTCAAGGAAACCGGGCCGGCAAGGAACACCGAGCGTCACCGGCAAGGGCCTGGGTGATGGGGGTTGCTCGCGCGGGAGCCCCGCCCTGTGGGGCGGGGCTCCGAACAACGGCGTACGGTTCCCGGTCAGCCGAGGCCGCGAGCGTCCTGCTTCAGCGCGGTGTCCACGGTCAGCGCGGTCGCCACGACGAGGCTGATCAGCGGGTCGGGCAGCGGGCGGTGGATCTGGAGCACGTAGTTGTCGGCCGTGGTGAACATCGTCTTCGCCAGGCCTTCCCAGGTCTTGGTGATCCGGGCGACCTCGGTGTCCGTCTCGTCGACGATGGAGAAGTTCCAGGCCCGCCAGTTCTCCGCCTTGATGGCGCCGATCTTCCGGCCGCCGACCTCCAGCGAGAAGTTGATCTTCCCGATCATGTTCTGCTGGACGATCTGGCCGACCTCCTGGCCGTCCGGACGCTGCACGATCACCCGCGACTTGAAGATCTTCGCCGGGCGGGTCAGCAGCAGCACCGGGGTGCCCTGCGCGTCACGGATCTCCAGCTTGTGGGTCAGGTACTGGTCGATGGAGAAGAGCAGCCGAACCACCTTGCGCAGGCTGCTCTGGCCGACCTGGACCACCGAGCCCAGCGTGGCGCCCTGCTGGTCGTAGACCGCGTACTCGTTGGTCAGCTCGATCAGCTTGGCCTTCTGGTTCACCACCAGGACGGGCTCGGAGAAGAGGGTGCCGCGGCCACCGTAGACCGGTCCGACGCCCGCCTGCTGCTGCACCTGGTACTGCACCTTGGCGGGGTCGCCGACCGGAGCGGCCGGCTGCCCGGGGAAACCCGGGGTGTTCGTGTTCTGGGACATGGCGGGCAGGCTAGGGCCAATGCCCGGTGGGCAGCCAGATCGTTTTGAACGGCCGCCGGGTGCGTCCGGGACCCCGGGTCGCGAATTCGACCTGCGGGTTTGGGCGTTGCGAGCGGCAGCCGACCGGTACTTGACGGAAGGAATGTGTCTGATGTCACATCCGATGATCGTGCGTGGACGATGGCCTGCCGCGCGGCAACGGCTCTCCGGCCGTCGGGGGCGCCGGCGGTGCCGGGCGGGGCGGTCGGGGATGCGCGGGCACCGGGTACCGGCGTGGCGATGAGTTTTCCGGCCCCGGCAGGTCTACATCTCGACAGGACGACCAACTCATCGGGAGTACAGCCATGGGCCTCATCGACATCGAACTGTTCGCGACCCTCGACCTCGTCGGGCAGGCGCCCGGCGGCCCCGACGAGGACCCGGTCGGGTTCCCGTTCGGCGGCTGGCAGGCGCCCTTGATCGACGAGGCCACCGGGGCGCAGATCCTCGCCGCGTACGAGGGCACCGACGCCCTGCTGCTCGGCCGGCGGACGTACGACATCTTCGCCGCCTACTGGCCGCACCAGAAGGACGGCGAGATCGCCGAACTCTTCAACCGCGTCCCGAAGTACGTGGCCTCCCGCGGCACGCCCGACCTCCCGTGGGCCGGGTCCACGCAGCTCGGCCCGGACCTGGCCGCCGCGGTGCGCGGGATCCGTGACCGGCACGAGCGCGTGAAGGTCGTCGGGAGCCTGGACCTGGTGCAGACCCTCCTGCGGGAGAAGCTCTTCGACCGGCTCGACCTGTGGGTGCACCCGATCGTGCTCGGCGTCGGGAAGAAGGTGTTCGACGGTGGCGCGGTGCCCACGAACCTCACGCTCCTCGCACCGCCGGTGGCCGGCCCGCAGGGCACCGTGTACCTGCGCTACGGGCTCGCCGACGGCACGCCCCGGACGGGCGACATGAGCGCGCCCGACCGCGGTCTCGGGCACGACGACGCCCGGTGATCCGATGACGACCGTCGACATCGGTGGGATCGCCCTGGGCGTCGAGTCGTTCGGTGACCACGGCGCACCACTGGTCCTGCTCGCGGGCGGGCCGACGATGCTCTCCTGGCCCGACGCGCTGTGCGAGCGCCTCGCCGCCGGCGGGCGCCGGGTGGTGCGCTACGACCTGCGCGACAGCGGGGAGTCGACGACGGCGGATCCGCGGACGCCCGCCTACACCCTGCGCGGCCTCGCCGCCGACGCGGCGGCCCTGGCCGTCGCGCTCGGCGGGGCACCCGCGCACCTGGCGGGGACCGGAGTCGGCGGGCTGGTCGCCCAGGTGGCCGTGCTCGACCATCCGGGCGCGTTCCGCGCGCTCACCCTGGTCGGCACCCGCCCGGTCGCCCCCGGCCCGCCCGACGACGACCTCCCCGACCACGACCGGGCGACGATGAACCGGCTGTTCGCGCGTCCGCTGCCCGACTGGGCCGATCGCCAGGCGGTCGCGGAGTTCGCCGCCGCCGGCGCGGAGATCCTCGGCGACGACCCCGTCGCCGCGCGCGCTCTCGCCGGGCGCGTCTGGGACCGCACGCCCGGCACCGCTCCCCCGGTCCAGATGGCCAATCAGCTGGGCCTGGTGTTCTCCGGGCTGGACTGCGGACCCCGCTGGCGCGAGCGCCTGCCCGGGGTCAAAATCCCCACCCTCGTCGTCCACGGCCGCCGCAACCGGTTCTTCCCCGTCGGCAACGGCGAGGCGCTCGCGCGCGAGATCCCCGGGGCGCGGCTGCTCGTCCTCGACGGGGCCGCCACCGCGATCACCGACGCGGCGCTCGGCGAGGTCGCGGAGGCGATGCTCGCGCTCGGGTAGCTGCTCCCGCTCGGGCCGGGGGCTGCTCGGCTCGGGGGGGGTGGGGGCCGCTCGGGCCGGGGGCCGCGCCCGTCGGGTCCGCAGGCCGGTCAGCCCCGGGTGGGGGCCGCCGCGACGCAGAACTCGTTGCCCTCCGGGTCCGCCATCACGACGTGATGGCCCTCGAAGGTCTCCAGGACGCTCCCGCCCGCCTGCACCAGCCGCGCGGATTCCGCCCTGATCCGCGCCCACCGCTCGGCCGGGCTGCCGTGTCCCGGCACCCGCACATCCATGTGGAGCCGGTTCTTGGCGGTCTTCGGCTCCGGGACCCTGAGGATGCACAGCCGGGGCCCGACGCCGTCCGGATCGCAGAGCCACGCGCCGTCGTCCGCGCCGTCGTCCTCCGGCAGGCCGAACTGCGCGAGCCACTCGGCCGGTGTGCCACGGCGTCGGCGTCCGTGGCGAAGCCCGGCGGAGGAAGCGGTCCCGGTGTGCGGGCCGCAGGCCGGGACGTCTCTCGTGTCATGGCTACCGCTGCTCGGCAGGTGCTTCCTCGTAGCGGGCCCGCCGCGCGACCGGCGAGAAGCCCAGACTCCGGAAGAGCGCGGCGGATGCGGGGTTGTTGACGTTGACGTCGAGGAAGACGTCCTCGACGCCCGCGGCCCGCATCCGCGCCAGCGCGGCCGTGGCGAGCCCCCTGCCCAGGCCGCGGCCGCGCCATCGCGGCACCGTTCCGATCTGGATCAGGAAGCCCTGCGCGCAGGTCACGAAGGCCGCGGGAGAGCCGTCGAGCGCGCGTGCGAGCAGCGAGTACCGGGGGCGGAAGTCGTCGTCGGCGGCTGTCCAGTCGACCCATTGCGCTTCGGTCCAGCCGGGAAATCCGGGGCGTTCGGCGAACGCCGACCGGTACGCCTCGAAGAAGTCCCCTTGATTGCTTTCGTCCCATTCCTCGATCCCGACCGTCTCGGGCAGGGGCACCTCGGGCAGGGCGGCCTCCAGGCTGCGCCGGAGCACGTCCTCCGCGAACGCCTGACGAAGCCCCCGCGACCGGAAGAGCGCGTCGGCCTCGGCGGTCAGTGCCTCCGTTTCCACGGCGATCCGGCCCACCGCCCTGCCACGTGCCACGTCCAGCAGCCGGTCCAGCAGCGCGGCCCCCAGCCCCTGCCGCCTGTGGGCCGGGTCGACCTGGCCGGTCACCGTCGCGACACCGCGACGGTCCCGAACCGATCCGGCCGCGACCAGGGTTCCGGTCCCGTCCCGGAGGCCGAGAGCGGTCACCGTGCCCCCGGTGTATCTGCTGCCCAGGAACTCGGGTGCCACGGTCGCCGGCAGTCCGCCGTCAACGGCCAGGCAGCGCCGACAGAGCTCGCCGACGGCCGGTAGTTGGTCCTCCTCCAGAGGATCGACCCACTCGAGTTCCACTCGGCCTCCAGTCTCCGTCGCGACAAGGCGGTCCCGTCGCGGATGCCAGGCTCGCACGGCAGTTGTCGCGCGGCGTGTCTCGGGTCGGTTCGCGGGCGCCGGCGAGGAACGCCCGGTGCGTACCCGGCCGCGGGCGCTCACCGTTCGTTGAGCCAGCCGCAGACCCAGTAGTTCCCGTCCGCGTCGCGCTCGGCCATCCACTGGTACGTGACGTCGCCCGCCAGCTGCCCGGAGTCGGGATCCCGCTGGGTGATCTGCACGTCCAGGCTGAATCGGTCGCTGTCGGCGGGGATCCCGTACGGGAGGACCCTCCAGCGGGCGACGTAGTAGCCGTTGAGCGCGAACCCCAACAGCGTGGAGCGCAGCCGGGGGCAGGTCGCTCGGCGGAAGGCCGTCATGTCCTGGCCGGCCAGGGCGTCGAGGTACTCCCGGAAGACGCGGTCGACGGCTTGCCGGTCCAGCGGGGTGTGCTGGGGGGACGCCGGCGGGGCCGAGGACGGGGCGGAGGACCAGGCAGGTGCCGAGGGGGCCGCGCCACCGGCGCCGCGATTCGCGTCGCGGGATGAGACCGCCCCCTGCAGCCACGCGATCACGACGACGAGGACTGTCACGGTGGCGGCGAGGCCCCCGACGAGGTAGGCGCGCCACTGCGCGGTCCTGGCGATGTTCGTGACGCCGCTGCCCTGCACCTGGCTGTGGGTGAAGTGCGCTCCACGGAAGTCGTTGTTGACTGTTGTGCCCGTCGGCTCCCGGTCTTTCCCGTTCCGCCCGCTTTGCCCGCCTTTGTGGTGCGCGGTGCCGTCGGTCCCCACCTGCGGTGCTACTCGGCGTAGTTGTTCGTCACGTTCATCGTGCCACTGCCCTGCACCTGGCTGCGGTCGAACCGGGCGCCGCGGAAGTCGTTGTGCACCGTCTCCGCCGGCCGGGCGGCCTCGGCCAGGGCGGCCAGCTGCTCCAGTGCCGACACCACCTGCTGCCGCCCCTCGTCGGGCAGTTCTTCCAGAAGGACCTCGAAGCGGGTCTGCCAGACGGCCGTCTGGGCGGCCTGCACCCGCTCCGTCTCGTCGTCCGCCGCGGCTTCCAGCACGGCGCGGGTCCGGTCGAGTCGCTCGGACTCCGCCTGTTCGCGCCGGGCCTCGCTGCGGCCGAGCAGCCGGGCCGCGGCGTCCCTGACCCCGTTCCAGGCGTCCGTCCCCGCGGCCTGCACGATCGCACTGCCCCCGGCGGCCGCGGCAGCGGCGAGCAACTCGGGCAACATGGCTACCCCCATAGCGCAAGAAGTGGGCCGACAACCCAGAGTCTGCCATGAAGGGCCGTCCGTGGTTGACGGGAGTCCGAAACCCCATGACGGTGGGTCAGGAACACGTCGGACACGGTGGTCACCGAGTACGGCGGCCCCCGCCCGGGGGCGTCCCGCTACGGCCGGGGATCGGTGCGCAGCAGGCCGTACATCAGCCCGTCGCGCCATTCGCCGGCGCGGAAGGTCACCGCGCGGTGCAGCCCTTCCCGGGTGAAGCCGATCTTCTCCAGGGCGCGCTGCTCGGCGATGTTGCCGACCTCGGTGTCCGCCTCCACCCGCATCACCGGCGTGTTGGCGAACAGGTAGTCCACCAGCAGGCGTTGGGCCTGTGTTCCGATCCCCCGCCCGCGCGCCTGCGGCACCAGCTGGATGCCGATGTTCCAGTACGGCATGGTGGGCAGCAGGCCCATCCGGTCGGCGGCGACGAAGCCGCAGAACCCGTCGCCGAGCACGACCGCGAACATCCATTGGTCGTCCCCGAGCAGCCCGTGCTCCTCCCACCGGCGCCGGAGCCGCTCCGGATCCCGCCAGCCGTACCACTGGAACTCGCCCATCGCCTCCGGATCGTTGATCAGACGGCCGATCGCGGGAAGGTCGGCTTCGGCTACCGGGCGCAGGGAGACCGCTTCATCGCTCATCCGGTCACCATAGCCACCCGAACACCAGGATCACTGACGCCTCGTCAGGTCGACTGCGGGACGGCGGCCGCCGCCGGCCGGTCCTGCCCGTCCGCGGTCCGGCCGACGGTCCCGTCGACGGGACGGCCGGTGGCCCTGTCCTGCGCCCGGATCGGCGGCGCACACCCGCTCCCACGCCGATGCGGTGACGCCGGACCGGTCGAGCCCGCGCCGGCGTCGCCGCGGGATGCGGTGGGTCGCCCGCCGGTCGCGGCCTCCCGCGAGTAGGCCGGTCGGAGGAGCTTCGGCGGTGGTCGCCCCGGGGGTGCCGGATGGTTGGTGTGAGGAGAGCGCACGAGCAAGGGAGCCGAGGTGGGCAAGGCAGCGCCCCGTTCAGGCCGTCGACGCGGCTCGACCGGGCGGGGTAGGACTCGGGAGCACACGATCATCGTCGCGCTGATCGTTGCGGCAGGGGGGATCGCCGCGGCCGTCATCACCACCCGCTGTCAGGCGGCCCCGCCGAACGCCGTGCCCTCGGCCTTCCAGGGAACGTGGCAGGGGTGGACCACTCAGCGCGACAGCGGTGCGAGCGACCGTACGACGATCACCGTCAGAACGGGGGACGTCCACCAGGACGTCGGTGAGAGCGCCTACGACGTGGCCGCCGGGAAGTGCCACGGGGTGCTCACCCTGTCCGGCGCGGCGTCCACCACACTGGAGATGGTGGAGCGGATCGACGCCGGACCGTGCGTGCCGACCGGCTCCGTCACACTGACCCTCAAGACGGCGAACGAAGCCGCGTACCTCTACACGGGGGACAAGAAGTCCGGAACGAGGCAGACGGCCGACGGCATCCTGCGGAAGGTCGGATGAGCGGCCGTCATGCTCCGGGCCGGTGCCCTGGTCGGCATCCTGCCCCGGCCGGCCCCGCTCCGCCCGGCGGGGCAGGGCGGGGCGGAGCAGGGCGGGGCGGCCGGTTCCGGATGCGGCAGCACCGGCCGGCTAGGACAGCAGCTGCGCGGGGACGTCGGTGGCCCGGGTGAACACCGAGATCGGGTACTGGGTGTCGCAGTACTTGTTGCCGGTGGAGACCACGCCGATCACCACACCGTCGGCCACCAGCGGCCCACCCGAGTCGCCCTTGCAGACGCTGTCCGTCGTACCGGCCCGCGGCAGACCGCAGACCTTGAGCAGCGGCGATTCGTCCGGCGAGGTGTACGGGTCGCAGGAGGCCGGCGGAGCCAGCGTCAGCTGCGCCTGCTTGAGGTGCGTGCCGGGGCCGTCCGAGCCGGTGCGCCCGAACCCCAGCACCGTGGCCGTGCGGCCGTACCGGTAGAGCGCCTCGTCCCCCTGCCGCGCCACCCGGACGGGCTTCTGCGGCAGCGGACGGTCCAGGGTGAGGACGGCGGAGTCGTGGTCCAGGCCGGCGGTGTAGCGCGGGTCCACCTGGTAGCCCTTCACCCGGCGGACCTGGCCGCCGGAGCCGGTCAGGTCGGTCCGCCCGGCGATCACCTTCAGTGAGCGCGGGTCGGCCGCCTCGCTGACGCAGTGACCCGCGGTGAGCACCTTGGTCGGCGCGATGAGCGCGCCGGTGCACCACTGCTCGCCCGTGGCGGTCTGCAGGGCCACGACGAACGGGTGGGACCTGGTCGTGGTGTCCGATCCGCCGTGGACGGCGGCGGCCGGGGTGGCCGCGACGGCCAGCAGTCCGGCGGTGGCCAGCAGGACGGCGAGCGGGCGTCGGTTCGAGGTGCGCATGGCAGGGCTTCCTTCTGGGTCGGGTGGTACGTGGTGGAGGCGTCGGGTGCGGTGGCCGCGCTCGGCGTCGGACGGGCGACGGCGAGCGTCGGCGTCGGCGCCGGTGGTGGCCGCGGTGGCGCCCGGGTGCCGGCCGGGCCGGCTGAACACGAACGGGAGTCACGCAGGGACACGCAGGGATCCGCGCCTCCCCGGAGGCTCGGCGGGCCGGGTGCTCCCCCGGGCTCGGTGTCGATCGCCGCCGGACCACAGACTGCCCCGGAGCCCGTCCCGCCCGCCAGCACTGCCCGACGGTTCGGGACGCTGGAACGGTGAAACATACTGTGACCTGCGCGTTCATCGCTTCCTGGAACGCCGTGGCGGGACGAGGGAGCCCCTGGAACGGGCTCCGGCAGGGGTGTGGGATTAGCGAAGCGAGCCGGGACGGACGGGGGACGGGGCGAAAATCGGGAGAGGCTTCGATTCGGCTGAAATGTGGTCATTCCGGTGGCGGACTGCGGTCGGCGTCGGCTTGCGCGAGGAGGCGGCGCCCGTTTGTCTGACATCACGTCACCCGATGTGTCCGCTACAGGCGGCTATCCCTGGAGTCACTGTGCGCGTGCGAATCCTGCCAGTCGCGGTCGCGTCCGTCGCCCTCGTCCTGGTCCAGCCGGGCCTCGCCGGCGCGGCATCGGATCCCAGCACCACGGTCACCTTCACCGTCACGTCCGGCGCGCTGTCGATGTCGGTGCCGGTCAGCTCCACCCTCGGCTCGGGGGCGCCCGGCACCCAGGTGAGCGCTCCGCTCGGCCCCGTGACCGTCACCGACGACCGTGCTCTCCTCTCGGCCTCCTGGTCGGTGACCGTCTCGGAGACGGACTTCGCCAACGGCCCGTCGACGGTGCCCGCCACCAGGGCGACCTACACGGTCGGGTCGGTGACGACGACCGGCGTCATCACCGCCACTCCGACGAATGTGACGCTGAGTAACTCACCGCAGGTGGTGGTCACCGGGAGCGCGGGCGTCGGGGACAACACCGCGACCTGGGACCCGACGATCAGCGTCGCCCTGCCCGCCGGCGCCGTCGGCGGGACCTACACCGGAACGCTGACCCACTCCGTTGCCTGACCACATGAATCGCATGAACGGTGCGCGCCGCTCCTGGGTCCTGCTGACGGTGCTGGCCGTCGTCCAGGCGGTCGGGGTGCTGCCGGCGTCGGCGGACGGGATGCCCGGGCCGGGGGCGCCCGGGGTCTCCGCCGCTCCCGGAGTACCCTCTCCCCGGCCGACCCCCGAGAGGAAGACCATCGGCATCAGGCTGCTCGACGCTCCGGAGAACCGCCGCGACGATCCCCGGGCACAGGCCTACATCGTCGACCACGTCGCGCCGGGCACGACCATCGAGCGGCGGGTGGAGGTCACCAACGAGTCGTCCACGCCGATCCACGTCACCGTGTACGCCGCGGCGGCCACCATCGAGAAGGGGCAGTTCGCCTTCGCGCCGGACCGCACGCCCAACGAGCTGACCGGCTGGACGTCATTCGACAAGACCGACCTCGACATGGCGGCCTCCACGACCGCGCAGGTGCGCACCACCATCCGGGTGCCCAAGGACGCCGCCGCCGGGGAGCGCTACGGCGTCGTCTGGGCCCAGACGGGCAGCCCCGCGGACCGCTCGCACAATCTGGCGCTCCTGGGCCGGGTGGGGGTGCGCATGTACGTCGACGTCGGTCCCGGAGGCGAGCCACCCTCGGACTTCACGATCGAGCGGCTCTCCCCGACCAGGGCCCGCGACGGGCGGAAGGAGCTTCACGCCCGGATCCACAACACGGGCGGCCGCGCCCTGGACATCACCGGAGCGCTCCACCTCCTCGACGGGCCGGGCGGCCTGCGCGCAGGCCCCTTCCCGGCCAGGACGGGCACCACGGTGCCCCCGGGCGGCCTCGCGGAGGCGGTCGTCCCGCTCGACACCCAGCTGCCGGACGGCCCCTGGGCCGCGGAACTCACGCTCAGGAGCGGCCTGGTCGAACACACCACACGCGCCACCGTCACCTTCCCGACGACTCCCGGCAGCGCCGGACCGGCCGAGGCATCGGCCGCCGAACCGGGGCACTTCCCCACCCCCGTGACCGCTGTGCTCTCCACCCTCGTCCTCGCCGGCCTCTGCTTCCTGCTCCCCAGCCTCCGCCGACGCCACTGGTGACCACCCCGCCCGGACATCGACCACCACCGCGCTGAAGCTGGTGGGGGCCGACGCGGCGCGCGGCGCCGTGCTCGACTTCGAGCTGCTGCGCGGCCGGCCGCAGCACGTGCTCGGCACGTCCGGGCCGCCGCCGCTGCGCACCCGCCCCCGCTGATCCTGTGCCGTTCCGTCGAGTTCCACCTCGGGCGGAGCCGCGCCGCCGCTCGGTGACCGCCGCAGGTGCGGGACCGCCGCCACCCGCTCGGGTCGAGCGGGGACGTGCCGGAGGCACCGCACGACGTGCGGTGCCTCCGGTGTGGCGGACGTGGCGCGGGGTCAGGCGCTGAGGAGGTAGTAGCCGCCGTGGCCGGTGCAGCCGCCCCCCCAGTAGGCGCCCGAACGGAAGCCCGGCGGGATCGGCGAGTTGGGACAGGTGACCAGGCCGGCCTTGGCGATCTGGTGGTACCAGCCACCGACCCCGTTGCAGCCGTAGACCACGTAGCCGGTCACGACGTAGCCCGCGACGATCGGGGAGCCGCCGCAGGTCCAGATCCCGTCCTGGACGAGGTTGTGCCGCCAGGAGCCCATCCCGTTGCAGCCGTACTTGATGTAGTCGGTGAGGACGTACCCCGAGATGATCGGGGAGCCGCCGCAGCTGTAGAGGCCGTCCGCCTCCGGCTGCTGGAACCACGAGCCCCAGCCGCTGCAGCCGTCCTTGTTGTAGGCGGTGATGACCCATCCGTTCGGGATGGCGGCTCCGGAGCAGGCCCACTGGCCGGTGCTGGTGACACTGGTGGCGCTGGTGACGCCGGCCGGCTGGGCGGCCGCGCTGGACGTGCCGGCGGCGGTTCCCGCGAGGACGAAAGCGGCGATGAGCGCGAGCGCGCCCAGGGTGGCGCCTATGCCGCGGCGGACGACCGCGCCGGTGAGGCGCTTCCAGAGGGGACGAGGATGCATGGTCGGTTCACTCCAGTCCTGGCGGCGGGCATGCTGGATGCCCGCTGGTCGGGGGGATGGCCGAGCGGTGAATCGGGCCTCACCTTAGTGGGGAGGCCGCGTGGGTGTCCGGTGTTTGGACAGTGAAGGTGGCCCGGCGGTGGCAGTGCCTCGGTCACCGGCCCCCGGGCGGGCGCGGGACCCGGGCGGGCGTCGTCGCGCCCGGCGACGCCGCCGAGGCCGACCTCTTCGTGGAGACGGCGTCGCCCTTGGCTAGGCTCACGGCCATGTGGAGACAGTCGGTGCGGGAAGTCTTTCCCGGTGCAGGGCTTCGGGAGCCGGCCGAGGCGTCCGGGATCGTCGAGGCCGAGAGGCGGCTGGGGCGCGCCCTGCCGACGGACCTCAAGCAGCTGCTGTCGGAGAGCGACGGCGTGCTCGGCCACTCTCACGTGGACACCGTCTGGACCATCGACCGGATCGTCGAGCAGAACCTCCGCTTCTGGTCCGACGAGACCTTCGCCCAGCTCTACATGTCGTTCGACGCCCTCCTGTTCTTCGGCGACAACGGGGGCGGCGACCAGTTCGCCTTCGTGCAGAAGCCGCAGCGCCCGGACGTGTTCGTCTGGGAGCACGAGAGCGACAGCCGCCGGTGGGTGGCCAACGACCTGCGCGACTACCTCGGCCGTTCGCTGCGCGCCGGTGGGGACGACTGGTACCAGCTGTAGCCGAAACGATCCGCCGGGCAGGCGCCGGTGGCGCGGAACCGGGCCCCGGGTAGGGGCGTCCGTCCTTCACGACGGCGGCCGATGATCACGGATGTCGGCCGTCCCCCGTGGAAGGAGCACCGTGACGGACCGTACGTCGAAGAGCGCATCGCGCGCCGGCAGGCGCCGTTGGCGTCGCGTCGCGCTGATCGGGTGCGGGGTGCTGCTGCTGGGACCGGCCGTGCTCGCGGTGGTGCGGCTGTTCGGCTGGGACGACGGCACGGTGTGGGCCCTGCCGATGGCCGGGCTGCCGTACGCGGCGCTGCTCAGCGTGCTGCTGTTCGCGGTGGTGGCGGCGCTGCGCGGACGGTGGCTGGCCCTCGTCGCGGCCGCTCTGGTGGCGCTGCAACTGTGGTGGCTGATACCCCGGTTCGTCCCGGACGCGGCCGACGCACCCGCCGACGCGCCCCGGCTGCGGGTGGCGACCAGCAACAACTTCATGGGGCAGGTCTCGCCGAAGTCCCTGGTCGATCTCGTACGCGACCAGCGGATCGACGTGCTCGCGGTCGAGGAGCAGAGCGACTCCGCCGCCGACGCGCTGGACGCGGCCGGCATCCGCGCCCTGCTGCCGCACCGCGAGCGGCCGGCCGGCACCGACACCGCGCTCTACACCCGGCTGCCCGTCAGCTCCGCCGCCGACCCGGCCTGGCCGACCACCAACCTGACCGTCGACGTCGGCGGCCGCCCGGTACAGCTGGTCGCCGTACACACCTACTACCCGCTCGGCGACGCCCGCCGCTGGGCCGAGGGGCTGCACGACCTGCGGGCCGCCGCACCAGGGCGTACCCGCAACGCGGTCCTGCTGGGCGACTTCAACGCCACCCTCGACCACAAGCCGATGCGCGACCTGGTCGACACCGGCCTGGCCGACACCCACGAGGAGCTCGGCGCGGGCCTCTTCCCGACCTGGCCGCAGGACCACCCCGACTACCGCGTCCCGGCCGTGATCCAGATCGACCACGTCCTGCACGGGCCCGCGCTGACCGCCGTCGACGTCTCCGAGCACGCCCTGCCGCGCAGCGACCACCGCGCCGTGGTGGCCGAACTCGCCGTCCTGCGCTGAGCGCGGGGAGACGGAGCAGCAGGACGGATCTCCGTCGCCCCGTGAGCTGCCGGCGGATACCGTCGTACGTCATGGACGGCAGCGGAGAGCGGCTCCCCGGCGGGACGGGCACGGCGGACACGACGGGCAGGACCGGCACGACGGGCAGGAGCGGCACGACGGGCAGCGCCGACACGGTGCTGATCGTGGTGCGCGGGCCGAGCGGTGCCGGAAAGTCCAGCACCGCCGCGCGGCTTCGCGCCGCGTACGGCCGGGGCATCGCCGTCGTCGGCCAGGACGTCCTGCGGCGCGAGGTGCTGCGGGAGCGGGATGTCGCCGGCGGGGCGAACATCGGCCTGATCGACCTGGTGGCGCGGCATGCCCTCGACCACGGCTTCCACGTCGTCGTCGAGGGCATCCTCGCCGCCGACCGCTACGGCCGGATGCTGGCCCGGCTGGCGGCCGACCACCTCGGGCGCAGCTTCCTGTACTACCTGGACGTCGACTTCGAGGAGACCGTCCGGCGGCACGCCACCCGCCCGCTGGCCGCCGAGGTCTCCCCCGAGCAGATGGCCGGCTGGTACCGGGCGCACGACGTCCTGCCCGGCGGCCTCGAACGGGTCATCGGCCGGCACAGCACCCTCGATGACACCGTCGAGCGGATCCTCTCCGACACCGGCCTCACCCCGCCCGGCTGGACGCCCCGCCCCTGACCGGTGCGCCTCCCGAGCGGACCGGCGGCCGTCGTTCCTTCACCCCGAGGTGTCCGTCGGCGTAGGCCGTGGAGCGGAGCCGGTGTCCGGCCGAAGGCGGATGACCGTCGTACGCCGTCCCGACAGAATGATCTCCGTTCCGCCCCCCGCCTGTGAAGGACGTGCACGATGTCCGTGCTGCTGCTGAATGACGACGACGTCCGCCGGCGCCTCGACGCCCCGCGCGCCGTGCGGGCGGTACGCGGCGCCCTGCTGGCCGCGCACACGGGCGGTCTCGTCGCTCCGCCGCGCGTGCGCGCCGAACTCGGCGACGGACAGCTGGTGTTCACGGCGGGACGGCTGCACGCGGAGAAGCTGATCGGTTTCCGGTCCTACGACACCGTGGTCGGGGCGGAGCAGCTGGTGGCCGTGTGGAGCACCGAGGACGGCCGGCTCAGGGCCGTCGTGCACGGCGGCGAGCTGGGCCCGCGGCGCACCGGCGCGATCGGGGCCGTGGCGGTGGACGCGGCGGCGAATCCCGGTCCGCTGCGGCTCGGACTCGTCGGGGCGGGGGCGCAGGCCTGGGCGCAGCTGTGGGCGATCCGCGCGGTGCGGCCCGTGGCGCGGGCTGTGGTGGCGTCCCGCCGGCCGGAGCGGGCGCGGGCGTTCGCCCGGCGCGCCGCCGAGGAGTTGGGGGTCGAGGTGCGGGCGGTGGGCACGGTCGAGGAGGCGGTGCGGGAGCGCGACGTCGTGGTCGTCGCGACGAACAGCCCGGTGCCCGTCCTGGACGCCGACTGGATCGCACCGGGCACCCATGTGACGACGCTCGGGCCCAAGACGCTCTCGCGCCACGAGGTTCCCGCCGCCCTGGCGGAGCGCGCGCACGTCCTGCTGACGGACTCGCTCGCGCAGACGGCCGGCTACGCCGAACCGCACGTCTTCCCCGTCGGGCGGATGGTCGGTCTCGGCGCCGTTCTGGCCGGCGACGAGGCCGCGCGCACCAACGCGGACGACATCACCGTCTTCTGCTCGGTCGGCCTGGCCGGCACCGAAGTCGCCGTCGCGGCAGCGCTGTTGGAGGAGTCGCGCTGAAAGCCGACCGGGGACGGGCTCTCGCCGCGACGGATACGGCGGGCATCCGGGAACGGCCGCTGCCCGAAGCCGCGTGAGTGGCGGGTTCGGGCAGCGGCCCCTACCCGGGCCAACCGTTGCGGTTCTCGAGGGGCTTTGCTCCGGCTGCGGCGCAGCAGAGGTCCTGGCCGAGGACGTAGCAGCGCAGGTCGATGTCCTCGGGTAGGGCGGGGGCGGTGCCGGGGAGGGCGACGGCGCCGACCGCGACGATGAACGTCCTGGTCACGGCGTCGCTCCCCTTCTTGGTCCGGGGGGCCTGGAAGAGCAGGTAGCGGGCCAGCAGGTAGTCCTCGGTGGTGAGGTGGGGGTGGGCCAGGAGGTCGAGGGCCGCGGCGTGGAGGAGGGCGCTGTCGCGGGGGGCGGGGGTGGCGCTGTAGATCGGCTTGCCGCCGCTCTCCACCCAGGAGGCGTCCAGGCCCCGGGCCGTGTAGCGGGCGGTGAGTTCGGCGTCGGTGCGGTGGGCGGCTTCGCCCCGCAGGAGGCGGTTGCCGGTGATCCGCCGTCCGTCCGGCAGGAGCACCCGGTTCTGGAGGGTGTCGCCCTCGACGCCCTCGGTGGCGAAGCGCTGCTCGGCGAGGCGTCCGTGGCGGAGCATGGCCTCCCAGGCCGGGGTGGCGAGGCCTCCGGTGTAGGTGCGCGTGGCCCGGTCCCATCGCGCGCCCTCGCGCAGGCGGCCGACCTCGCCGAGGCGGTCGTAGTTGGTGTCGCCTTCCCGGATGGGGGTGCGGAAGCGCTCCGGGTTGAAGGCCGCGCCGGCGATGCCCGGAGGCGGGCCCATCGTGACGGCGAGACGGTAGCGCCAGTCGACCAGGTGCGCGTGGACGGCGGCCAGCGCGGCCACCCGGGCCGGCACGTCCGAAGTGGCCTCCCATGTCCGGGCCAGCATGCCGGCCGCTTCGACGGCGGCGTTCGCCTGCTCGGAGGCGAAGGCGCGGGCCTTGGCCTGTCGGGCGGGGTCGGCGGAGCGCAGGGCGAGCGGGCTGGTGGGGAAGTCGCCGGGGGTGATCGGTGCGGTGGCCATGGCTCTCTCTCCTGGTCGGACGGCGCCCTGGGGGGGTCGTCTGGATCGCCAAGGTGCTTGAGGGGCAGCGGTGTTGAGGGGGCGGGGCATGTCCCGAGCGGCGCACCCGCCACCCGACCGCCCTTCGGCGCGCCGCCTGCCGTGGTGTCGCCCGGCCGACGAACGTACCGGCTGCGGCGCCGTGTTGAGGAGGTTCCGCACGACGGACAGGCCCTCCGGACCCTGGGGTCCTGGAGGAAAGGGCCGCCCACGGCCGTTCATGGTCGCAGAGTCGGTGGCACCGGGGCAGGAGGGCGGCGACCGCGAAGTGCCCCGGACCGGCTACGGGTGACCGGCGCCCGGCCCGGTCGTTTCACACCGGGGGTCGGCCCCGCCGCTCGGGGTGACCAGGAGGCCGGAGGTGTGCGCGTCATGGGGTTGGCCGAGGATTCGCGGGAGGGTGCGGTGGGCGAGCGGACGCGACGTCAGTTCCTCGCCAGGGCCGCCGTGTTGGGTGGGAGTCTGGCCGTCGGGCCCGCGGCGGGCGCCGCCGCGCTCCCGCGTGGCGCGGGCGCCGGTGGCCGCGCCGGCTCCGGGCGGAGCGTGGCGGTCCTCGGCGGCGGGGTCTCCGGGCTGAGCGCGGCGCACGAACTGGCCGAGCGCGGCTACCGGGTGACGGTGTACGAGTACCACGCCGCGCTCGGCGGCAAGGCCAGGAGCATGGACGTGCCGGGCAGCGCGGCCGGTGGCCGTCGGGCGCTGCCGGGCGAGCACGGCTTCCGGTTCTTCCCCGGCTTCTACCGCAACCTGCCGGACACCCTGCGCCGCATCCCCTGCGCCGGCAACCCCGGCGGCGTGCACGGCAACCTGCGCGACGCCACCCAGGCGCTGCTGGCCTTCGACGCCCCGCGCCCGGGCCTGCTCCTGCCGTTCCGGTCCCTCACCCGCCCGCTCGACCTGGGCGACCTCGCCCCGGACGCCCTGCGGCGGACCCTGGCCGGGGTGCTGGACGAGGTGCTGCACCTGCCCGCCGACGAGCTGGCCTACTTCACGGACCGGGTCCTGGTCCACCTGACCAGCTGCGACCTGCGTCGCGAGCAGCAGTGGGAGCGGGTGCCGTGGTGGGACTTCATCAGGGCCGGGCGGATGTCCCACGACTACCAGCGCCTCCTCGGGGTCGGCCTGACCCGGGACCTGGTCGCGACCCGGGCCGAGCAGGCCAGCACCCGTACGGTGGCCCGCACCGTCGTCGAGGCCTTCCTGCTGAACGGGTTGCTGGGGCGCGGTGTCGACGGACAGCCCGACCGGGTGCTCAACGGCCCCACCAGCGAGGCCTGGATCGACCCGTGGGTGGCCCATCTGTCCTCGCTGGGCGTCGGGTTCCGGACCGGGACCGAGGTCCGGGAGGTGCTGTACGCGGAGGGCCGGATCACCGGCGTCCGGGTGGCGCCGGCCGGCGGCGGCGCCCCCGGGACGGTGCGGGCGGACTACTACCTCAGCGCGCTGCCGGTCGAGCACGCCCGCGCCACCTGGGGCCCGCGTCTGCGTGCCGCCGATCCGCAGCTGGCGCGCTGCGACGCGATCCGCACGGACTGGATGACGGGCATCCAGTTCTACCTGCGCCGCCCGGTGCGGCCGGTGCACGGCCACGCCGTCGCCCTGGACTCCCCGTGGTCGCTCACCGCCGTCAACCAGGCGCAGTTCTGGGACCGGGACTTCGCGGCGGCCTACGGCGACGGAACGGTGCGCGACTGCCTGTCGGTCTGCGTCTCGGAGTGGGACCGGCCCGGCATCCTCTACGGCAGGACGGCCAAGGAGTGCACCCGCGAGGAGGTGGCGCGCGAGGTCTGGGCGCAGTGCCGGCGGGCCTTCGACCGGCCGGGCGCCGGGTGGCCGGCGGACGCGGAGCTGCACTCGTGGTTCCTCGACCCGGCCGTCACCGGTCTGGGCGGGCCGGCGCCGGCCAACCGCGAGCAGTTGCTGGTCCACCCCGCCGGAACGCTCTACGACCGGCCCTCCGCCGTGACCGCGGTCGGCAACTTCTTCCTGGCCGGCGACTACGTCCGCACCGAGGTCGACCTGGCCACCATGGAGGGGGCCAACGAGTCCGCGCGGCGCGCCGTCAACGCCCTGCTGGACGCGGACGGTTCGACCGCCGGGCGCTGCCGGATCCGGGGACTCTTCCGGCCCCCGGAGCTGGAGCCGCTCAAGCTGGTCGACGAGGCCCGCTACCGCCTCGGCCTGCCGAACACCTTCGACCTCGGGTGACCCGGCCCGGCGCGCCTGCGTGTCGGCATGACGGTCGGGCCGGCGCCTGACCGGCGGCGCCGCTCCGGATGCGGGGGGCGGTGGCGGGCGCCGCCCCGCGCGGCGGTGGAGACGCTCTCGCTACGGCGAGGGGGTGGGGGCCGTGGTCGCGTCGCCGGTGCAGACGGTGCCCCGGGAGACGACGACCGCGCAGGCGGTGGCGTCGGTGGGTCGGGCGGAGTGGACCATCTTGGTGTGCGCGTCGTGACCGTACTGCTGGCGGTACTCCTGCTGATCGGACGGGGCGCCGTTCCGGTCGAAGACCTGGACGCGGTCGTCCGGGGAGCTGCCGCTCATCCTGGCCCATGCCGCTCGGCAGGAGGGGCTGAAGCGGAGTTCGATCAGGACGCCGTACGCCTGGTTGCGGGCGGTGGTGGAGGCGTCCTGCAGGCAGGTCGTGGCGGCGGGCTCGATGCCGGTGCAGGAGGAGGCGTCGCAGGCGACCGCGGGCGTCGCTCGGGGTGGGACCGCGGCTGCGGGTGAGGTGGGCGTCTCCGAGGCCGGGGAGTCGTCCCCCGCCAGCCGGGGGACGGCGATGGCGGCCGCCGCGAGCACCAGTGCGGCGGCGCACCAGAGCGGCCAGTGCCGTGTGCGGGTGGCGGGTTCGGAAGCGGTGGCGGTGGTGGCGGCGGCGGTGGCGGCGGGTTCACGAGGCTCGGCCGGGCCGTCGTCGGACGGTTCGTCCGGGCGGGTCCGGGCGGCGCCCGGTGCTTCGCCCTCCACCTGAGCCCGCAGTCCGAGCGCGTTCGCGAGTTCGTCGTCCGGGAGTCGGTAGTGCTCCCACAACAGGCGGATCGCGTCCACGGGGGCGGGGTTCTGGCCGTCGGGATTCTCGTAGCGCGACAGGGTGGTCTGGGCGATGTGAAGGCTTCGCCCGACGGTGGTCTGCGTCTGGCCGGCCTCCTTTCGCCAGCGCCGCAGGGTGAGTGCCAGTTCCGTCCTGACCGACGGAGGCCGCAGGCTTTCGCCGTCGGTCTCCGTGATCCGGTCCTGCGGCATGCGCAGTCCCCCTCGCATGTCTCGGGTCGTTCATATTCCCAGGTCACAGCACAGGTCCGCGCTTGCGCATATGCATGAGTAACCGTGTGCTCGCACAGCGTAGAAGTCCCGGCGGGTGACGTGCAATCGTGAGGGCAGCCGGAGGCCCTCCGGTGAAACCCATCCCCTCTCGCCCGTATCCGGGCGGCCTCGGCCTGCCCGGATCGGGCACACCCGACCCAAGGAGTAGTCATGAGCATGCCCAGCAATGGAGTGTTCGGCGCCCTGAAGGGGCGTACCGGGCTGACCGCGCGCACCACGGTCGCGGCTGTCCTGGCCGCCGGCGTCCTCGCGGGCATCGGTGTCGCCAGTGCCGAGAGCGTCCGCCCCGGTGCCCACGGGGCGTCGCGCGACACCGCCGCGGCCGACGTGCGGCTGAACCTGCGTGAGGGCATGCGCGGGGACGCTGTCTCCGCGCTCCAGCGCCGGCTCGACGCCCACGGGCACCGGGTGGCGGTCGACGGCGTCTTCGGGCCCGAGACGACCGCTGCCGTCAAGGCGTTCCAGCGCGCTCACGGTCTGAAGGCCGACGGCATCGTCGGCCCCGCCACCTGGACGGGGCTGCTGTCCGCCGGCCGCGGCTGACCCACAGCACCACCGGCCCCGGCGCCGCACACCCGCAGCCGAAGAGCGAAGGAGTCCCCCATGTCCCGCAGCGTCCACGACGCGAACAGCGCACCGAAGCGAAGGTCCAGACCGATCGCGACGGTCGAGTCGGTCCCGGGGGACGGCGCGAGGCCTGTGCCGCGCGGGTTGCGCGGTACAGGCCTCGTGGGTCACTCCGGGTGCCCCTGTCCGGTCCCCGGGGTG
>NZ_JBEXWT010000037.1:0-81122 GCF_040629945.1 Kitasatospora sp. NPDC005856
CCGTGGGGAGTCGAGCAGGAGGTCTACGGCCTCCTGCTCGTCCACTACGCGATCCGACAGCTGATGCACCAGGCCGCCCTGCACGAGGGCGTCGATCCCGACCGGCTGTCCTTCACCCGCAGCCTGCGTGTCGTGCGCCGCCAAGTACCCGCCCAGGCGGGACTTTCCCCCCGGCAGGCTCGCCAGGGCACTCACCCGCACCCTGGCTGAGATCGCCGAACGCCTCCTGCCCGAACGCCGACAGCGGACCTGCCCCCGCGTCATCAAACGCAAGATGTCCAACTGGCCCCTCAAACGCGCCCAACACCGCAACTGGCCACCACTACAACCCGCAACAGTCGCGATCACCCAACCAGCGGCAACCTAAAGTCACCGGCATTGAGCTTAGGGGAGATGATCTGCCGACCCGTCAACTATGCGAATCTGGCTGTTAGTTCAGGTCGAAATTGAACTCGGCGGTGACGGGTGCGTGGTCGCTCCAGCGTTCCGCGTGGGAGTCTGCGCGCTCGACGTAGGCCTGGATGGCCTTGGCGGCGAGGCCCGGGGTGGCGACCTGGAGGTCGATCCTCCAGCGGATGGACGCCTTTTCTAAGAGGGCGTTTGATGTGGGCGGATTGCCCTTTATGCCCTGGTAGGTTCCTCGCCATGTTGGTGTGGTTTCGTCCGTTATGCGCTTGGTGAGGTTGTCGATCGAGGCGATGTGGATCATGGCTTCGGAGCTGGCGGGTAGGGTCTCGTAGTCGCGGGTGAGCCGGCGGCGCAACATGATCCACCCGAGACTTCGTTCGACCACCCATCGCCTTTTCGCGACATGGAAGCCGCGGACTTCGGGGTTTCTGTTGACGACTTCGACGTCGATTCCGAGGTTGGCTCCGTGCTCGATCATGGCGTTCTTGAAGCCAGTGTCGACCCAGCTCTTGGTGATGCTTGGGTAGGTCTTCTTGGCCCGGTTGAGGAGGTGTATTCCCACCGCGTTCTCGGACAGGCTTGCGGCGGTGACGGCCACGGCGAGGATCAGCCCGATCGTGTCGGTGAGGATGCCGCGTTTGCGGCCGACGATTTTCTTCGCGGCGTCCGTTCCCTGGCTGGTCAGTGGCACGTTGGTAGAGGTCTTCACGCTCTGGGTGTCGATGACGGACGCGGTTGGTTCAGGTTTGCGTCCTTCTTTCACACGGGCCAGGCCAGTCAAGTCGTAGTTGAGTTCCGCAAAGATTCCCTCGTCACGCCAGGCCGCGTAGTAGGCATAGACGGTGCCATGGTTCGGAAAGTCGTGCGGCAGGTACTTCCAGGGGATTCCCGTGCGGTTGACGTAGAGAATCGCGTTGAACACGTCGCGCAGTTCGACCTGGGCTGGCTTGCCGGTGGGCCTGCGGTCGAGCCGGGCTTTCCTCCAGGCCGTCAGTTTCGGCTCGATCAAGGCCCATCGGGCATCGGAAAGGTCGCTGGGGTACGGCTTCCGCTGGCTCATGGCACAGCGTCAGCACGGATAGGTCGGAGGATCGCGTTCCGGTGCCCGTTGGGCGTTTCTGTGACTTCTTCAAACCAGACGGATTTCAGGGAACAGAATGGGATGAGTCGGACAGTCCAGCTGGCAATCGAGGACAGAGCAATCTGCTCCTATCAACCATAGAGTTCCCAAAGCGGACAGGGATGAAAGCGGCATATAGGAAGATGGCTGCCAAAACGCCCACTCAGGTCATGTCCGGCAACCTTCCGCACCTCGGGGGAACCTCAGCTGGACGGGGCGCGGCGCAAGGCGTGGGCCGAGAGCGGCTTCGCCCTCGCCGTCCGCACGGCGACCCCGCAGGCGTGGGCGGAGCTGGTGGCGAGCGGACTGCCCCTGGTCCAGGACGCGGGCTTCACGGAGATCGCCCCGGGCAGTTCCACGGTGGTGGCGGACCACCCGGCGCTGCGGCGCCCGTGAGCGCACCGCCCTGACGCCGGCACGGCAACGTAGCGGGTCAGGTGCGCGCATCCCGACCCATCCCCGCCGCGTGACCCGGCAACCCGGCGAACGTGTGCGGTCACCGCGGTACGTGGCGGAGGCGAGTGATGCACGCCGCCCCTCACAGGAGGCGCCGCACGGCCTCCATGATCGCGTTCCGGCAGTCCTCCGGGTCCGACGTCAGGACAGTCGTCGCCGGCATGCTCGCGGCATTCGTCGGGCTCCAGGCCGAGGCGATGGCCAGGACGAGGGTGAGAAGTGTGGCCGGGGTGAAGCCCGGTGTGCCCACTCCGCCCTTCCGAACCGCTTCCAAGGAGGCGAGCTTGTCGTCGTGGGTCTGCTTGGCGACGGAAGGGTCCCGTTCCACGGCAGTGCCGCGTTCCAGCCGGTGCCAGGTCGCCAGGCGGAGCACCTCGGGGTGCTTCTGGTAGAAGTCGAACAGCCGCCCGGCGTAGCCCGGAAGGTCGTCAGGTGTGAAGGGCACCATGTCGAGGCCGCGCCCGAGGTGTGCGTCGAAGACGGCGTCGAAGAGCCCGTCCTTGTTGCAGAAGTAGACGTAGATGAGGTTCTTGTTCGCCGAGGCGACCTTGGCGATCCGGTCGACGCGGGCTCCCGCGATCCCGTACGCCGCGAACTCCTGGGTCGCTGCGTGGAGGATGCGCGCCTTCGTGGCCTCGGCTCGGGACATGGGAGTCATGCTAACAGCGCCTACTGGATCTTGCCGGGGCGTAGGACCCGGTGCCCTCGCCAGGTGAGCGCGTTCGCCGCTGGAACCACGGTGGATTCGTTTGAGACATGAGGCGATTCGTTCGGGAGTCCCGTCGGTGGTCTTGCTCCGGGTGAACCGGTGAAGGGGAGAAGTGCCTCGCCGGAACGGTGAGTTGCCACCGCCCGGCGATGACCGGGCCGACGGTCGGCGCGATGCGCAGACCCACGACGAGGCAGGCCGGGGGCCGCGGCGACGTGCCCCTCGCGATCAGGGGCCGGTGCGCAGCGTGTGTCGTCACCGCAGTCCGAAGGCGTCGATCACTGCCTCGGAGGCGAGCAGCATGACGGTGCACCACAGGGTGACACCGGCCATCAGCCAGCCGATCAGCCGCCACCGGGGCAGGCCCAGCGCCGTGCCAAGCATGGCCGATCCCCAGGTGCCGAAGAGCGCAGGCCCGATGATGCCGAAGCCGATCACGCCGTACCGGTTCACCAGGCGCCGGGCCCGTCGGCCGGTGGGGCCGTCAAGGCGGTTGCGGCGGTTGCGGCGGTTCTCGGGCGGCGGCCCGGCGGTGACGGGCCGCCGCTTCGAGCGCCAGAGCAGCCAGCGGGTACGCAGCCACCCGGCCGCGAAGACGGCGGACAGCAGGCATCCGGCCGCGCCGAGGAGTACGGCGACGAGCGCGACGGGCGGGGGGAGGGAGGAGAGGCCGAAGGGTACGGCCGGGGTGCCCAGGGCGAATCCGGCGAGCACGGCCAAGGCGAAGTTCAGCACGCAGCACTCCTCATCTCGGGGACGGGCGCCACGTCGGTTCGCGGCGACAGTGAGTTAACTAACCAGTTACGCTATCGCGGTGACCACCTCACCATCCGCCTCAGCATCCTTGCCGGGCAGTTCGGTTGAACGACTGGCGGCATCCAGGTACGTACTTCTCACGACGTTCCGCCGGGATGGGCGGGCCGTGCCCACTCCGGTGTGGGTGATGGGGGACGGGGACTGCCTGGCCGTGTGGAGCGCGGCCGACGCCGGCAAGGTCAAACGGATCCGCAACAGCGGCCGGGTGACCGTCGCTCCCTGCAACTGGCGGGGAGTCCCGAAGGGGGAATCCGTGCCCGGTGTCGCCGAGTTGCCCGCCGACCGGGACACCGTCCACTACCTCGACCTGATGAAGCGCAAGTACGGCCTCGTCGCGCGGGTCGGCTTGCTGGGCAGCCGACTGAAGGGGTCCCGGTACCGCGCGGTGGGCATCCGGATCCGACTCGCGGAGTGACCCTCGCGGACCTCCGTCGCATCCGGCCATCGCTCTTTGCCCGAAGTCGTGTTGACGGGCCGTCGGATCTCGGGCAGCCTTGCCTCGGAATATTAACCATCCAGTTAGTCAATCTGTTTCGAACGGAGTGGCACCGCCATGTCGGCATCCACCACTGAGCTCACCAGCATCCCGCCCGAATCAGGACCCCCGTCCCCGCGGTCCTCGCTGCGGTGGTGGGCGCTGGCCGTGATCGGCCTGGCCCAGTTGATGATCATGCTGGACGCCACCATCGTGAACATCGCGCTGCCGTCCGCCCAGGCCGACCTGGGCTTCTCCGACAACGACAGGCAGTGGGTCGTCACCGCCTACGCACTCACCTTCGGCAGCTTGCTGCTGATCGGCGGGCGTGTCGCCGATCTCTTCGGCCGCAAGCAGGCCTTTCTCGCGGGTGTCATCGGATTCGCCGCCGCCTCGGCGCTCGGCGGAGCCGCCGGCAGCTTCGAACTCCTGGTGCTGGCCAGGGCGATCCAGGGCATCTCGGGTGCCCTGCTGGCCCCGGCGGCCCTCTCCCTGCTGACGACCATCTTCACCGACGCCAAGGAGCGGGGCCGGGCCTTCGCGATCTTCGGTGCCATCGCGGGCGCCGGCGGCGCGCTCGGCAACCTGCTCGGCGGCCTGCTGACCGAGTACCTCAACTGGCGTTGGACCCTCTACATCAACCTGGCGTTCGCGGCGGTGGCGCTCCTGGGCGGTCTGCTGCTGATCGAGCGTCAGTCGCGGGCGGAGCAGCGCCCCAAGCTCGACGTCCCCGGTGCGGTACTCGTCACCCTGGGGCTCTTCGGCCTGGTCTACGGGTTCTCCAACGCCGAGTCGCGCGGGTGGAGTTCTCCCGCCAGCTGGGGTCTGCTGGTCGGAGGCCTCGCCCTGATCGCCCTCTTCGCGTACTGGCAGTCGACGACGGCCGGGCCGCTGCTGCCCCTGCGCATCCTCCTCGACAGGGATCGAGGCGCCTCCCAGATCGCCATTCTGGTCGCCACCGGAGGCATGTACGCGGTCGCGTTGTTCCTCGCCTACTACATGCAGCAGACGCTCAAGTACACCCCGGTCGAGGCGGGGCTCGCCTTCCTGCCCATCCCCGCCGCACTGGTCGTTGCCTCCGCCCTGGCCGTGGGGGTCCTGATGCCCCGGGTGGGGCCGAAGATCGTGATTCCCCTCGGGATGGCGCTGCTGGGCGTGGGCATGGTCTGGTTCACCCGCCTGGATCTGGACAGCACCTACACGGGAGGCATTCTGCCGCCGCTGCTCGTCCTGGGCCTCGGTCTCGGCCTGGTCTACGCGCCGGCGATCGACCTGGCCACCTACCGGGTTCACGAGGATGACGCCGGGGTGGCCTCCGCGGCGGTCAACACCTCGCAGCAGATCGGTGGTTCGTTGGGGATCGCCGTTCTCAACACGCTCGCGGCGACCGCCGCGGGCAGCTATCTCAGCAGTCGGCAGGCCACGCCCGAGGTGATCGCCGGGGCGGCGTTGCACGGCTACTCCACCGCGTACTGGTGGGCGGCCGGCCTCGCAGCCGTCGGGCTCGTCGTGACCTTCGCGCTGTACCGTCCCGGTGTTCGGGAGAAGTCCCCCGACGCGGTGAAGGCCGTCGCCATGTGACACCTGCTCCACGAAGTCCCTCCATCCTTGAATCGCAAGCAGCCCCCGGGGCCGTGCCGCGCCCCTCGGGGGCCGGTCGCCGCCCCGGGGGCTGCTTGGTCGGGCCGCCCTTGAGCGACTGATGGCGGAAGCCGAGTACGGCACCCGCAGTCCTCCCCGGGCTCCGGGGCGGCACGGCACGAAGCCGCCTCGGCCCGACGCCCGGTAGGACGGTGCGTAGGGCCTGTTCGGCGGCCTGCGGGTCGTAGTCCCCGAAGTGCTGGAGGACGGCGGACCAGGGTTCGCGGTAGGTGGCCCAGTCGTCGGCGGGCTCGCCGGCGTTGTAGGCGTCCTTGACCTCTTCCGCGTTGAAGTACGCGGTCAGGGAGGGGTGGGCGCCGCGGTCCACGGACGTCAGCTGCCCGTTCTGGCGCAGGCTGACCCGGCCCCAGACGCCGATCTCGGGGTGTGTGCCGAGTTCGGCGTTCGGCACTTCCAGGACGATGGCGAAGACGTTCTTGTCGGCACCCCAGTCCACGCCGGTCCACTGGAACTTGGCGACGATGCCGTCGAGGTCGGCGAAGAACGGGTCGCTGCGGAACCCGGCGTAGAACGTGTACGGCCCGGAGTGCGCCGCGGTGGTCTCGGCGCCGAGGTTCACCGGCACGTCGATGAAGAGCTCCTGGCCGAGGGCCTCGTGGGAGCGGGCCTGCTCGCCCGTGGCCCGCAGGACGGTGACGCTCTGGCGGCCGTCCTCAGGCGGGGAGAAGACGAAGCTGTACGCCACGTCGGAGCGGTGGTCGCCGTCGGTGTCGACGTTGACGCGGTAGACGGCGTCCGGGTGGAACGCCTGGCCGCCGGTGGGGGCGACCGGGTTGACGTTCAGGATCAGCACGGTCCGGTCGCCAGGCACGGTGAAGGCGAACAGGTCCGTCATGTCGAGGCGGGCGTCGTCCAGGGGGAGCGGAGGTTTGGGCCGCTGAGGTGATGAGACATGCCCACCAGCATGAGCAGCCCTGCCCCTTCGTGCCCGGCTGGCGGGCTCTTCGTGCCGCGGATTCACACCGATGCCGCCCCGCCGCGTCCGTCGGGCCGTGCCGGTGGAGCGGGTCACCGAGCGGGCTCCCCGCCGCCGACGCTGACGGCCGCGCCTTGTTGCCGGCCCGTTGTCCATCGATTGTCTGCCGGGACGCTGGGCTCAGGTGCTGCCCGGGGTGCCGCGGCCGTGTTGACCAGGGCGTTGACTGCATGCCGACGAGGTCGTTGATCGTTTGTCTACCAGTACCCCTGACCGTATATCAGGTCCGGTCGCGGACTCGGCGGCTTCCGGACGGGGCCGCCGGCGGACGACTCAGGAGGACTCGCATGTCCCGTATTCCCCTTCGCGTCCGCGCCGCGGCCGTCGCGGCGGCCGCTTCCCTCGTACCACTCCAGCATGACTGTGACATTCCTGCCGCCCAGTCCTGCCCGAAGGGATTTTTGGCATGACAACCGTGCGCCGCACACTTGGCGTTCCGCCATTTTTCTGCCCTTTGCCCGACGCCGTGTACGACAAGCCGGAGGAAATAGATGCCGGCGCCGTCGCCTGGATGTTCCGGCAAGGGTTCCGCAAGGAGGGTGACTGGCTGCCGCGCATGAATGCGGGTTCGTACACCGCACACTGCATGCCGTACGTCCTCGACCGGTGCGCCGAGATCATCACCCATGTCATGTACTGGGGCGGTGCCTGGGACGACGACCTCGACGTGATCCCGGGGCTGGACCAGCCCGCACCGCTGACGGTCCACGTCAGCCGTCTCAAGCACATCCTCGCCTCGCCCAAGTCCGTCGTGCCGCCCGGAGACGCGTACCTCTCCTCCTTCCAGGACTTCTGGAACCACATCTCCACCGTGTCGACCCCGGGCCAGCTCGAGCACCTGCGCCAGGGTTTCTGCAGCTACTTCGACGGCGTGCTGTGGAAATGTGCGAACCAGAGCCTCGGTGAACTCCCCGAACTGGGCGACTACCTGATCATGCGTGGCAACGATGTGGCCGGCCCCTGGCTGACCGCACTCACTCCGATCGGCGGCGGCTACGAACTGACCGCAGCCGAACGCCTCGATCCCCGGGTGCGCGCCGCCTCCGAAGCCGTATCCGTCATCGTCGGTCTCGACAACGACCTGATCTCCATTCACCGGGAGAATCTCCAGGGCTTGTTCGACCAGAACGCCATCAGCATCATGGTGCGCGACCGGCAATGCACGCCCGAGGAAGCGGTCGCCGAGGTCCGCGCGCTGCGCGACCGAATCATGTCCCTTTATCTGAATCTGCGTGACCAGGTCTCCGCGACCGCCCGCCCGGAACTGCGGCGATACGTCCACGAGATCGGCTACTGGATTCGCGGGCACATCATCTGGGCGGACTTCACCACCCGTTACTGCGCGCCTGTCGACCCGGAGACCGGCGAAGAACAGGACTTCGGTGGCTACGGCCTGGTCTGGGCCGACGAGCCGGCTGACGCCAACCCTGCGCCCCTGCCGATTCCACAGATCGCCTGGTGGTGGGACCAGTTGGAGAAGTGACAGCGGCGACGCAAAGTCCGACAGGTCCACAAGTTCGCCACCAACCGCATGGAGGTTTGTTCCGTGACAGGCCAGGAAACCCGCAGCTACACGAAGGGCAGCGCACCGAATGCCCTGCCCGTGCTCGGGCACGCGAATCAGCTGCGCAGCGACCCGCTCACCTTCCTCCGATCACTGCCCGAGCAGGGCGATCTCGTGAAGATCATGGTGGGGCCGACCCCCATGTACATCGCGTGCCACCCTGATCTGGTCCACGAGATGCTGACCGACAAGGTCAAGGACTTCGTCAAGGGCGGTCCCGTGATGGACCGCGTGCGCACGGTCCTCGGAGACGGGCTGGTCACGGTCGACGGCCTCGTCCATCGCAAGCAGCGACGCCTGATCCAGCCGTCCTTCCACCCTGCGCGCATCGCCGAGTACGTCGGCATCATGCAGAAGCAGGCAGCCGCGTCGGCTCATGAATGGCCGGAAGGCAAGAACGTCGACCTCCTGATGCAGATGGGCAACCTCAGCGCCGACGTGGCGCTGAGCTGCCTCTTCTCCGAGCCCGGTGAGGGCGAGGTGCGCCGGGGCGGTCACCACGGTCTCCCGACGGCCCTGAACACCGTGATCGACGGCATGTTCTTCCGCATGCTCAACCCGCTGCCGGCGCTGTCCTTCCTGCCCACTCCCGGCAACCAGCGCTACAAGCGGGCGGAGGTGCAGCTGCACCAGGTGGTGAACGAGACCATCGACCGCTACCGCCGCTCGGGCGACGGCGGCGGTCTGTTGCGCACGATGATGACGGAGGTCGACGAGGAGGGGCACCGCTTCACCGACCAGGAGCTGCACGACCAGTCCATCACCCTGCTCCTCGGAGGCGCGGAGACCACCGCCGTCCTGATGTCGTGGATCTTCCACCTGCTGCACGAGAACCCGCAGGTCGCCGCCAAGTTGCACGCGGAGCTCGACGAGGTGCTGGCCGGCCGCCCGGTGACGGCCGAGGACCTGAAGAAGCTGCCGTACACCCGCAACGTCGTCGCCGAGGGTCTGCGCCTCTACCCGCCGGCCTGGCTGCTCAGCCGTCGTGCCGCTGTCGACACCACGCTCGGCGGGCTGCCCGTGCCGGTCGGCACCGAGCTGTCGTACAGCCCCTTCCTGCTGAACCGGGACGCCCGCTACTTCGACGCCCCCGACAGCTTCGAGCCGGACCGGTGGCTCACCATGTCGACCACTCCGCGCAAGGGCGCCTACCTGCCCTTCGGCGCCGGGAACCGCAAGTGCATCGGTGACGCGTTCGCCCTCACCGAGGCCCAGGTCATCGTGGCCACCGTGGCCCAGTACTGGAAGCTGGACCGCGCCCCGGGCACCCGCCCCACGCGCGCCCTCGTGCGGATGAGCCTGCGTCCCGACCAGCTCACGGTGGTGCCGACCCGTCGGCAGCCGGCACGCGAGCCGCAGTCCGCCGCGAGCTGAACCCGTTCCGTTCGACCGACAGGGGCCCGGCGGGTGCCGCACCGGGCCCACCCCTGCCCGGCATGCCCTCCACCATGTGAACCCGCATGTACGGAGGGCATGCCATCCGGCGCGGCCCGAACACCCACCGCTCGCCCCTCCCTCGGCGACCCGCACCTGCGGTGCGGCCCGGCGACTGCCGGGACCCTCCTTCGCCCGGCCGGAAAGTGATGCCTCTCGGCGCTTTCCCTCCCATGCCACGTCCTCGCGGACGCGGCCACATGGTCTTGACGAACAGGAGTAACGACATGAACTCGACCACCAGCCTTCGCGAGCCGGGAGCCGACGCCCTGGACTCGGTTCATCTGCGCGGCCTGATCGACGAGCGATTGAACGCCTTCCTCGACGCCAACTGCGACAGGCAACCCCACCTGGTCTCGCTCATCGAGCACCTGCGTGGCTTCCTGACCGCCGGCGGCAAGCGCATCCGGCCGCTCTTGTGCATGGTGGGCTGGCACGCGGCGGGCGGATACGGCGACACGGGGCCCGTCATCGGCGCGGCGGCCTCGCTCGAACTCTTCCACGCCTTCACCCTCATCCACGACGACGTGATGGACGCCTCCGACACCCGGCGTGGCCGTCCGACCCTCCACCGGACGCTGGAGACGGGTGCGGACGCCACGACCGCCGAGCGGTTCGGCACCAATAGCGCGATCCTGCTCGGCGACCTGGTCATGGTGTGGTCGGACGAGCTGCTGTACTCCAGCGGCATCGACCACGAGCGACTGGTCGCCGTCCGACCGCTGCTGGACGCCATGCGCACCGAGGTGATGATCGGTCAGTACCTGGACCTGCTGGCCACCGGGAAGCCCAACGAGGACGTCGAACGGTCGCTGGCCGTGATCCGCTACAAGACGGCGAAGTACACCGTGGAGCGGCCGCTGCACATCGGCGCGGTCCTTGCCGGAGCGGACCAGGCCCTGCTGGACGTCTTCACCGCCTACGCCCTTCCGATCGGCGAGGCCTTCCAATTGCGCGACGACCTCCTCGGCGTCTTCGGCGACCCGTCCGAGACCGGCAAGTCGGTCCTGGACGACCTGCGGGAGGGCAAGGCGACCGCTCTGATGGCACACGCCCTCCACGCCGCCGGCGCCGAGCAGGCGCGGATGCTGAGGTCCCTGGTCGGCGACCCGGACCTGGACGAGGCAGGTGCCGAGACGGTTCGCGGGATCCTGCGGGCCACGGGCGCCGCCGACAAGGTAGAGCAGATGATCACCGATCGTGTGCAGCGTGCCCGGCGGGTCCTGGACGAGACCCCGTTCCCGGACGAGGTCAGGAAGACCCTCGAAACCTTCGTCACCACCACGACACTCCGGACCACCTGAGCACCACGTCGGCGCGGGTCGCCACCGTCCCGGCGCCGCCACACGCGTCGCTCGCCTCGCGAGCCCACCCCGTCCGGAACCCGCTGCCGGGGGCGACCGGGGGAGAACCGGCCCGGCACCCGCCGGGGACGCGGTTCCGCGAGCACGCACCGTCGGGTGCGGCTCGACGCCCTGGCCCGCCCTGCGCGATGACATCGCTCGCGCCGGCGGCCGCGACCGCCGGCCACGGTGGTCCGGGGGTGGCCCGGGCATGACGCGGCGCGCGGTCGAACGGGCTTACTTCATTCCTTCCTAGAAATCTGGATGACGCGATCTCAATGGAATTTCGACAAGGGGAGCTGAGCACGTCGACTCCACCGGCCTCGGCGGCAGGGACAGCGGACAGCCGCCGTGCTCGCTCGGTCGGCACCGGCCACGCCCATGCCAAGGCCATTTTGCTGGGGGAGCACGCGGTCGTCTACGGAGCCCCGGCGCTCGCCCTGCCCGTTCCGCAGCTGTCGATCACCGCCAGCGCCGGGTTCTCCACCCGCGGTGAAGAACCGGCAGGTGTGTCCTTCACGATGACCGGATCCGCCTGGAAGGAGGTCGGAACGCAGGCATCCGAGGGGCTGCGTCGGCTGACCACCGACTTCAGGGCATCCACGGGCATCGACGACGGCCGGCATCTCGATGTGATCATCGACGGTTCGATCCCGCTCGGCAGGGGGCTCGGCTCCAGCGCGGCCTGCGCCCGTGCCGTCGTCCTCGCCCTGGCCGACCTCTGCGGCCGCGGGGTCTCGCAGCGGACGGTGTTCGACCTGGTGCAGACCGCCGAGAACGTGGTGCACGGCAAGGCCAGCGGCGTCGACGCCATCACCGTCGGCGCGAGCGCGCCGTTGCTGTTCCACGCGGGCGAGGCCCGCACGCTGCTGGTGGGCTGCGACGCGCTGTTTGTCATCGCGGACAGCGGCACCGTCGGCAGCACCAAGGAAGCGGTCGACAAGCTGCGGGAGAGGTTCCGACTCCACGCCGGAGCACAGGAGCGGTTCGTCCGCCGGGCGTCGGAACTGACCAGCGAAGCCGTGACCACCCTCGCCGCCGGCCGGCCGGAGGAACTCGGCTTCCTGCTGACGGAGTACCACGGAATGCTCCGCGAGGCCGGGCTGAGCACTGACCGGATCGAGGGGATGGTGAGTGCCGCGCTCGCCGCAGGAAGCCTCGGCGCCAAGATCACCGGGGGTGGACTGGGCGGCTGCGTCCTCGCTCTGACCCAGCCCGAGCAGGCGCGAGAGGTCACCCGGCGGCTGCACGAAGCGGGGGCCGTGCAGACGTGGATCGTCCCACTGAGGAGGCTCGTCACGCATGTCTGAGCAACAGATCACCGTGCGCCGCCCGCAGGACCGGCAGGGCGCGAACGGGGCCACCGCCGTCGCGCACCCGAACATCGCGCTGATCAAGTACTGGGGGAAGCGCGACGAGCGCCTCTTCCTGCCGTGGACCAGCAGTCTGTCGATGACTCTTGACATCTTCCCCACGACCACCCGGGTCCACCTCGACGCCGAGGCTCCGGACGACGAAGTGACCTTCAACGGCGCACCCGCGGCGGGCGAGGAGCGGCGGCGCATCGCCGGGTTCCTCGACCTGGTGCGCCGGCGGGCCGGGCTCACGCACCGGGCCGTCGTCGACACCCGCAACACCGTACCCACCGGGGCGGGCCTGGCATCCTCCGCCAGCGGCTTCGCCGCGCTCGCCGTCGCCGCCGCCGCCGCGTACGGACTGGACCTCGACGGCACCGGTCTCTCCCGCCTGGCCCGCCGCGGTTCCGGCTCGGCCTCGCGGTCGATCTTCGGCGGCTTCGCCGTCTGGAACGCCGGCAACCCCACGGCGCCGCCCGAGGAGGCCGACCTCAGCTCCTACGCCGAGCCGGTACGGACGGGCGACCTCGACCCCGCACTGGTCATCGCGGTGGTCAACGCTGGCCCCAAGGAGGTGTCCAGCCGCGCGGCGATGCGCCGCACCGTCGAGACCTCGCCCCTGTTCGAGCCTTGGGCCGCGTCGAGCCGGGACGACTTGACCGAGATGAGGGCGGCGCTCCTGCGCGGCGACCTCGACGCGGTGGGTGAGATCGCTGAGCGCAACTCTCTCGGCATGCACGCGACCATGCTGGGCGCGCGCCCAGCGGTGCGCTACCTCGCGCCCGCCTCGCTCACCGTCCTCGACAGCGTGCTGGGGCTGCGGCGCGACGGCATACCGGCCTACGCGACCATGGACGCCGGACCGAACGTCAAGGTGCTCTGCCGTCGTACGGACGCCGACCGGGTCGCCGAGGCCGTGCGCGACGCTGCCGCGGGCGGCACCGTGCACATCGCCGGGCCCGGACAGGGCGCCCGCCTGGTGGACGCGGGCGGACGATGACCTCCGGGCGAACGGTCGTCCGCAGTGCGCCCGGCAAGCTGTTCGTCACGGGCGAGTACGCGGTGGTGGAGCCCGGTACCCCGGCCATCGTGGTGGCCGTGGACCGGGAGATCACCGCCACGGTGACCCTCTCCGAAACGGCCGACGTCGTGATCTCCTCCGATCTCGTCCCCCGGGCGGTGAACTGGCGATGGCTCGACGGCCGGCTCCACGCTCCCGGCACGGAGAACGGGGAAGCCGACGGACACGGCGCGCGGGGCGCACTGACGCACGTGGTGGCAGCGGTCGAGACCGTGGGACGACTGCTGGCCGAACGCGGCCTGCCCATGCCCGGGCTGGACCTCTCGATCGGCAGCCGGCTGCATGACAACGGCCGCAAGTACGGCCTGGGGTCGAGCGGCGCGGTGACCGTGGCCACGATCGACGCCATCACGTCCCTGTGCGGACTGGACCTCTCACCCGACGCCCGGTACCGCCTGGCCGTGATCTCCTCGGTCGGGATCGACCCCGTGGGCTCCGGCGGTGACCTCGCCGCCAGTACCTGGGGCGGCTGGATCGCGTACCAGGCACCCGACCGGGCCTTCGTGCTCGACCTCACCCGCCGGCACGGCGTCGAGGAGGCGTTGCGCACGCCCTGGCCGGGCCACTCGGTCCGGAGGCTTCCGGCCCCGCGCGGCCTCGCCCTCGAAGTCGGCTGGACCGGCAACCCGGCCTCCACCGCCTCGCTCGTGTCCGGTCTGCACCGCCGGATCTGGCGCGGCACCGCGTCGCACCGCGCGTTCGCGGAGACCTCCACCGACTTCGTACGCGCCTCGATCACCGCTCTCGAGGCCGGCGACGACCAAAGCCTGCTGTACCAGATCCGCCGTGCCCGGCGGGAGTTGGCCCGCCTCGACGACGAAGTCGGGCTCGGCATCTTCACACCCGAGCTGACGGCCCTGTGCACGGTCGCCGAAACCGTCGGCGGTGCCGCCAAGCCGTCGGGCGCGGGCGGCGGCGACTGCGGCATCGCGCTGCTCGATGCCGAGGCCATGCACGACATCTCACATGTACGGCAGCGGTGGGCCGCGGCCGGGGTGCTGCCCCTGCCCGTCCGGCCCGCCCCGGAAGGGACCGAGAAATGAGCGCTCAGCGCAAGGACGACCACGTCCGGCTCGCCATCGAGCAGCAGGACACCCGCAGCGGGATCAACCAGTTCGACGAGGTGTCCTTCGTCCACCACGCCCTGGCCGGCATCGACCGGCCGCAGGTGTCCCTGGACACGACCTTCGCCGGGATCTCCTGGCAGGTGCCGCTCTACATCAACGCGATGACCGGCGGGACCGCCAAGACCGGCGTCATCAACCGGGGTCTGGCGATAGCGGCCCGCGAGACCGGGGTACCCATCGCGTCGGGCTCGGTGCACGCCTACCTGAAGGACCCGACGTGCGCCGACACCTTCCGCGTCCTGCGCCAGGAGAACCCCCACGGTTTTGTCATAGCAAACGTCAACGCGACGGCATCGGTCGACGACACCCGGCGTGCCCTCGATCTGCTGGAGGCCGACGCCCTGCAGATCCACGTCAACACGGCGCAGGAAACGGCCATGCCGGAAGGCGACCGGTCCTTCGGGTCCTGGGTCCCGCAGATCGAGAAGATCGCGGCGGCCGTTGACGTACCCGTGATCGTCAAGGAGGTCGGCAACGGCCTGAGCCGGGAAACCGTCCTGCTGCTGCGACAACTGGGGGTCCGCGCGGCGGACGTCGGCGGCCGGGGCGGCACCGACTTCGCCCGGATCGAGAACGGCCGGCGACCGCTCGGCGACTACGCGTTCCTCCACGACTGGGGCCAGTCCACCGCCGCCTGTCTCCTGGACGCTCAGAGCGCCGGTCTTCCCGTGCTCGCCTCCGGCGGCGTCCGCCATCCCCTCGACGTCGCCCGCGCCCTGGCCCTGGGCGCCTCCGGCGTCGGGGCCTCCGGAGTGTTCCTGCGCACCCTGCTCGACGGCGGTCCCGAGGCGCTGATCGAGCAGCTCACGAACTGGCTGGACCAGCTCGCGGCCCTCCAGACCATGCTCGGCGCGCGCACTCCCGCCGACCTCGCGAGCAACGACCTGATCATCCACGGCACCCTCCGTTCCTTCTGCGCCGACCGGGGCATCGACACGGGGCGACTCGCCCGGCGTTCCCGATCGGCCGACACCCTTCACAACGCGACAGGAAAAGCACAGTGACCGACACACACGCCATTGCCAGGGTCCCCATGAAGTGGGTCGGACCCCTTCGAGTCTCCGGGAACGTCGCCAACACCGAGACCCACGTTCCCCTCGCCACCTACGAGACACCGCTGTGGCCCTCCGTGGGCCGCGGCGCGAAGGTGTCCATGCTCACCGAGCAGGGCATCGTCGCCACCCTCGTTGACGAGCGCATGACCCGCTCGGTGCTCGTCGAGGCGACCGACGCCCAGACCGCGTACACGGCCGCCCGCGCCATCGAGGCGCAGATCGAGGAACTGCGCGCCGTGGTCCGCAGCTGTAGCCGGTTCGCCGAGCTGCTCACCGTCCGGCACGAGATCGCGGGCAACCTGCTGTTCATCCGGTTCGAGTTCAGCACCGGCGACGCCTCCGGACACAACATGGCCACGCTCGCCTCCGACAATCTGCTGACGCACCTGCTGCGGACCATTCCGGGAATCTCCTACGGATCGATCTCCGGGAACTACTGCACGGACAAGAAGGCGACCGCGATCAACGGCATCCTCGGCCGCGGGAAGAACGTGGTCACGGAACTGCTCGTCCCGCGCGACGTGGTGGAAGGCGTCCTGCACACCACTGCCGCCAGGATCGTCCAGCTGAACATCCGCAAGAACCTGCTCGGGACCCTGCTGGCCGGCGGCATCCGCTCGGCCAACGCCCACTACGCCAACATGCTGCTCGGCTTCTACCTGGCCACCGGCCAGGACGCGGCCAACATCGTCGAGGGCTCCCAGGGCGTCACCCTGGCCGAGGACCGCGACGGCGACCTCTACTTCTCCTGCAATCTGCCCAACCTGATCGTCGGCACCGTGGGCAACGGCAAGGGCCTGGAGTTCGTGGAGACGAACCTGACCCGCCTCGGCTGCCGCGTGGACCGCGCCCCCGGCGAGAACGCGCGCCGGCTCGCCGTCATCGCGGCGGCGACGGTCCTCTGCGGCGAGCTCTCGCTGCTCGCGGCGCAGACCAACCCGGGTGAACTCATGCGTGCACACGTCGAACTGGAGCGCGGCAACAAGACAGCAAAGGTCGGTGCCTGAACATGTCCAACGCCGCTTCCTTCGGAATCCACGATCTGTCCTTCGCGACGACCGAGTACGTCCTGTCGCACGCGGCACTCGCCGAGTACAACGGCACGGAGATCGGCAAGTACCACATAGGCATCGGCCAGCGGTCGATGAGCGTGTGCGCCGCGGACGAGGACATCGTGACCCTGGGGGCCGCCGCCGCGGCCCCGATCATCGCCCGGCACGGTTCCGAACGGATCCGGACGGTGGTCTTCGCGACGGAATCCTCGATCGACCAGGCGAAGTCCGCCGGCATCTACGTGCATTCACTGCTCGGCCTGCAATCGGCCTGCCGCGTCGTCGAACTGAAGCAGGCCTGCTACGGAGCCACGGCCGCCCTGCAATTCGCCATCGGACTCGTACGACGCGACCCCGACCAGCAGGTCCTGGTGATCGCGAGCGACGTCTCCAAGTACGAACTGGACAGCCCCGGCGAGGCGACCCAGGGTGCCGCCGCGGTGGCGATGCTGGTCAGCGCCGACCCCGCCCTGGTCTGCATCGAGAACGCCTCGGGCCTGTTCACCGCCGACGTGATGGACTTCTGGCGGCCGAACTACCGCACCACCGCCCTCGTCGACGGGCAGGAATCCGTCGAAGCGTACCTGCAGGCGGTCGCAGGCAGCTGGAAGGACTACGGCGAGCAGGGCGGGCGCACACTCGACGAGTTCGCCGCGTTCTGCTACCACCAGCCGTTCACGAAGATGGCCTACAAGGCACACCGCCACCTGCTCAACCACGCGGGCCACAGCGCCGACCAGGCCGACATCGAGCACGCCATCGGGCAGACCGTGGCCTACAACACCTCCATCGGCAACAGCTACACCGCCTCGGTGTACCTCGCTCTCGCCGCGCTGCTCGACCAGGCGGACGACCTGACCGACCGGCCCATCGGCTTCCTCAGCTACGGTTCCGGCAGCGTCGCCGAGTTCTTCGCGGGCACGGCCGTCCCCGGCTACCGCGAACACCTGCGGACCGCAGCGAACCTGGCGGCGATAGCCAGGCGCAAGCCGGTCGACCACGCCCGCTACCGCGAGCTGCACGAGTGGTCCTTCCCGGCCGACGGAGGAGACCACCCCACCCCGCAGCAGACCACCGGGCCCTTCCGGCTGGCCGGCGTCAGCGGTCACAAGCGCATCTACCAGGCGCGCTAGAACACCTGCGATCCCGAACACCTGTGGTCCCATGCGTGCGGGGGCAGCCTCCGCGGCTGCTCCCGCACGCGCCCGCCACGGCCGCAGGCCAGTTCTACACACACCGTTCTCCATCCATTTGAGGGGAGGGCAGCCGTATGACCGACGTCAGGATTCTCGGTACGGGTGCCTATGTGCCGGAGCGAATCGTGTCCAATGACGAGGCCGCGGCGGCGGCGGGGGTCGACGACGCGTGGATCACCGACAGGACCGGCATCCGGGAACGGCGATGGGCTGCCGACGGCCAGGCCACCTCGGACCTGGCCACCGCCGCGGGGCGTGCCGCGCTGCGGTCGGCCGGCATCTCCGCCGAGGAGCTGTCCGTGATCGTGGTCGCCACGTCCACACCCGACCGGCCGCAACCGCCCACCGCCGCCTACGTCCAGCAGCGGCTCGGCGCGAGCGGCGCGGCCGCGTTCGACGTCAACGCGGTCTGCTCCGGCACGGTGTTCGCGCTCTCCGCGGCCGAGGGCGTACTCGCCCGCACCGGCGGCCATGCGCTGGTCATCGGTGCGGACCTGTACTCCCGCATCCTGAACCGGGCCGACCGCAGGACCGTGATCCTGTTCGGGGACGGCGCCGGAGCCGTGGTCCTGGGGGCGCCGGTCGACCACGGACCACGTGTCCGGCACCTCTCACTGCACTCGTTCGGCGAACTGTCGGGGCTCATCGAGGTGCCCGCCGGCGGCAGCCGCATGCCGGTGGACCAGACGGTCCTCGACGCAGGGCTCCAGTACTTCGCGATGGACGGGCGAGGCGTGCGGAACTTCGTCGGTGACCACCTGCCGCAGCTGGTCAAGGGATTCCTGCACGAATGCGGTGTCGCGCCCGACGACATCGACCACTTCGTACCGCACCAGGCCAACGGCACCATGCTGGACAGCGTCTTCGCCGACCTGGCACTGCCTCGCGCGACCATGCACCGCACCCTGACGCGCTACGCCAACACGGGAGCCGCCTCCATCCCGATCACCCTGGACGCGGCCGCCCGCGCCGGAGCCTTCACCCCCGGCGACCTGATCCTCCTGGCCGGCTTCGGCGGCGGCATGTCGGCGGGATTCGCGCTGGTCGAGTGGTGAGAAGGTCCGGGCCGGTGGGGAAAGCGCCGTAGCCGAGGAACGGGCCGGCGGCCCCCACCGGCTCGGCGCGGAACGCCGAGCCGGCCCGTGCCGCGGGCCTCAGCTTGATCTTTAACCTCGCGCGGCGAGGTGGGCCTGGAGCGTGGATTCGCGTTAACGGTCTTGCCGACGTCGTGGCGGGGTTGCCCTTGCCGAAAACGTCATCCGCTCTGATCAGGCAGCATGTTGGTACTCATGGAGGAGGCCGCCGAGTCGGTCGCGTCGTCGTATGTCGAGGCGGGCGATTCGCCCTGGATCGGTGATCGGTTGGGGGAGTGGGTGGAGTGGGTGGAGTGGGCGGGCGTTGGCGATGCCCTGGTGTGGCCGGTGCCCGTTGTAGAACGTCTCGAACTCGCGTAGGGAGTGCAGGAGATGGCGCTGGTCCCAGATCAATGTCCGGTCCAGTAGTTCTCGCCTGCAGGTTTGTACCCAGCGCTCCATGATGGAGTTCATTCTCGGCATCCGGACGCCGCTGAGTACCACCTCGATGCCCGCGTCCTTGAGTACCTCGTCGAACAGTTGCGGGAACTTCCCGTCCCGGTCCCGGATCAGAAAGCGGGCCCGACAGCCGGCGTCCTCAAGATCCATGACGAGATTCCTCGCCGTCTGGGCCACCCAGGCTGCGGTCGGATGCGCGGTCACGCCCAGGACCCGGATGCGGCGGCTGGCGTGTTCGATCACCGCGAACACGTACAACCGGGCCCCGGACAGGGTGACTGTCTCGAAGAAGTCGCACGCGAGGAGCGCGTCGGCCTGGGAGCGCAGAAAGTCCGCCCACGTGGTGGAGGTCCGCTCGGGTGACGGCGGGATCCCGGCCTTCTGGAGCATCTCCTACACCGTGGACGCGGCCACCTTCACGCCGAGGACGAGAAGCTCGCCGTGAAGGCGGCGGTACCCCCACCCCGGATTCTCTGCGGCCAGGCGCAGGACCAGGGCGTGGATGGAGCGTACGGTACGCGGCCGCCCTCCGCGCTTGGGACGGGATCGGGCAGCGTGACGGCGGGCGACCAGGTCGCGGTGCCAGCGAAGAACGGTGTCCGGCCGTACCAGTCGCCGCATCCGGCGGAGCACCTGCGTCGGCAGGTGGTGGAACAGTGCCGCAAGGAATGCCCGGTCGCTCGCTTCGAACCGGACCCGCTGCCCGCCCAGCTGCCGTTCCAGCACCGCGATCTGATGGCGCAGGGCCAGGATCTCCACGTCCTTGTCGCGGTCGCTCATCGGCAGCAGACGCAGCATCGCGAACGCGTTGGTCACGCCCAGGTACGCCAGTCTCAGCAGCACGATCCATCAGCCTGGCACGCTCATGCGGGCACCCGTGGCCGTTCGCGAGAATGCGCAGGTCACAGGCCCCGGATGAGGTTTTCGGCAGGAGCAAGGCCGAGGATATGCTGCGACCCCACGTGTTCGGTGAGCCCTCCACTGAGCACGTCTATGGTGCCGAGCCCTGAGCGGCGCTCAAGCATGTGCTCCGGGTCGGTCTTCGCCTACACGCCCTCCTGCGCGGTGAGGGCGGTGGACCGAGGCGGGCCCATCCGAGTTTTACAGGTCGAGTCGTTTCCCTTGCGGGTGTTCGGCCTGTCGGGTGTGACTGTGCGATCTCCGCGGTGTGGTCTGTGGTGGGGTGATGGGCAGGCGAGCGCCCTGGTTCTGCCCCCGGTCGGATGTAGCTGTGACCGAGCGGCCTCACCAGGGCGCGTCATCTTCCGTTAGCGTTAATGGAGTTGGTTGAAGTCGAAGACTGCGGTCACTGGTGCGTGGTCGCTCCAGCGCTCCGCGTGGGAGTCTGCGCGCTCGACGTAGGCCTGGATGGCCTTGGCGGCGAGGCCCGGGGTGGCGACCTGGAGGTCGATCCTCCAGCGGAACGACGCCTTTTGTAAAAGGTCCACCCGTTCGAGCGCAGCCTGTTCGAGGGTGTCTGCTGGCCTTGGCGGTAGGGGAGGCCCATGGGCAGCATGACAGCTTTGGCGCCGGTCCGGGCGGTGGTTGGTTCGCGTGTCTCGGACACGCATGGTGACGAGGGCAAGGTCTCGCACCTGGTGCAGGCGGAGTCGGCAACGCGGCACGCGCTGGCGAAGGAGTGGGAGATCGTCGGGTCCTTCGAGGACCTGGATGTCTCGGCGGAGGTCACGCCGTGGAAGCGCCCGGACCTTGGGCCGTGGCTCACCGAGCGCCAGGGTGAGTGAGACGCGTTGGTGTGGGCGAAGGTCGATCGGGCGTTCCGGTCGGCGAAGGACTGTGCGGACGTGGCGCACTGGGCGGAGGAGAACCACAAGGTCCTGGTGTTCACCGACGACGGGATCACTCTGGACTACCGGGAGGGGAGGGAGTCGTCGTTCGGGAATGAGCTGGCGAAGGTGTTCCTGATGCTGGCGTCGATCTTCGCGGAGATGGAGCTCAAGCGGATCAAGGCTCGCGTCTCGGCCGCGCACAAGCACCTGCGCAAGACCGACCGGTGGGCGGGCGGGCAGCCGCCGTACGGGTACCGGATTGTCGACCGCCCCGGTGGCGGCCGGACGCTGGAGCCGGACCCGGTCACCTCCGAGGCCGTCCGCTACATGGGCAGGCTGCTCCTGGAGGGGCAGAGCCAGTGGATGATCGCCACGGCGCTGGAAGCGGCTGGGTTCGACACGCCGTCGATGCACGCGTTCAAGAACCAGGGCGAGTCGTACTCGAGCAAGCGGAAGACTGCTCCGTCGAACCACTGGAACCCGACCAGTGTGGGGAAGATCCTGCGTTCGCCGGCGACGATGGGCCTGAAGCTGACCGGCCGCTCCGTGAAGGCGCGTAAGATCGCCCGCGACGCCAAGGGCCTGCCGATCCGCATGGCCAAGCCCCTGTTCACGGAGGAGGAGTGGGCAGCGATCCAGGCCGCGATGAACGAGCGGTCCATCACGAAGGAACGCTCGAACGGCGCCTCGCCCTGGCTCGGCGTGCCGCACTGCGACCGCTGCGGCGACCGGTTCTACCGGCAGGTGAACCTCGCCAAGAACGGAAAGATCTACGAGTACTACCGCTGCGCGAAGACGGCCGGCAAACCCGCCTGCAAGGGCCAGTCGATCAAGGGCGAGCGCGTCACCACCGCGATCACCGCCCTGGTGGAGCGCTTGGCCGGGCTGGCGATGACGGTGCGCAGGTTCATCCCCGGCGAGGACCACACCGAACAGCTCAACCACGTCACCGTGGCGATGAAGGATCTCCGGGAGGAGAAGCGCCGCAACCTTTTCGACTACCCGGGCGGCGACGACGAGTACGCCGAAGCCCTCGAGGCTCTGGTTGACGAACGCCGTCGCCTCGCCGCCCTCCCACAACGCCCCTCCGCCTGGGTGGAAGTCGAGACCGGCCAGACCTTCGCCGACGCCTGGACCCAGGCTGACCAGGAGCACCGCCGGCAGCTCCTTCTCGGGCTCAAGGTCCGCCTTTACATGACACCGGCCATCGAAGGGTGGTACCTGCCCGCCGAACTCGAAGCACGAGTACCGAACCTGGAACGCGCTGGAAGCTCGGCGTAGGTCGGGTGATCCGGGATCGTTGTGGGCCCGAGACGTGCGCGGGTGCGGGGCTGCGCGTGTGCTGGAGTTGAACCGTGCTGCCACCGCTCGCGTCAGGGCCCCGATAGTGCGAGGGCTCGGCGGCGGATCTCCGCAGCCTTGGCGTCGTCGGTGCCCGAGACCGTGTCGATTCCGGCGTGTGCCGATTCGCCGTCGGCGGTCACCGCGATGAATGCTGTGCGCGGGTTGGCCCGGGCGGCGGCTTCCAGAGCCTGCCCGAAGGCGGGGCCGACGGCGACGACCAGGTCGCAGTGCTGGGCGGAGAGCCCGGCGAGGTAGGGGAGCGCTTGGTCACTGGTGGGGGCGGGGACGAGGAGCTGCTGGGCGTTCAACTGCCTTTGCCTGGAGGCATCCTGGAGGGCGTTCCAAATCGCGCCAGTGTCGCTGCGGGCGCCGGCTTCGGAGACGTCGCCAGTGAGGCAGGCGGTGCGGCGTCCGGCGATGTTGGAGGGGGTGATCGGGGCTGGGTGACCGTCGCTGTCGTCGTCCGTTCCGAGGGCGAAGAGTGCGGCGACGCAGACCATGGCCAGGGCTGACGCGAGTCCGAGCACCCAGCGCAGGCGCGGGCTGGTGGGGAACGTCATGACGGAGTGCTCCTGGTGTCCAGCCGTGTGCGGCGGCGCGTGATGGCGACGGTCAAGTCTTGCCCAGCGGTTTCTTTCCCAAGGTAAAGAAAATGAAAAAATTCTTAAGATCATGTCTAGAAATTATGAGACAGTGCGGCACATATCGGCCACGGTTCCGTCAATTGTGCTCTGTACCAAGAGCGCTGAGGCTGGATAGGAAGGACACGGACCGGCGCCCGGGGAGGGGTCGGCCGACCTGACTGCGTCCGTGGGGGACTGGCCGTGCGCCGCACGCTTTCGTTGATCACTTCTCTGGTCGTTCTGCTGACCGTCGGAACGCAGGAGGCGAGCGCGTTCACCGCCGCCAACGCTCCGACCCCGACGGTCAAACCGAGCACGCCGCAGCAGGGCAGCGGTGACCCCAGCCGTGGCAGCCACACGGTGCCGTCCTCACAGACCAGGAAGGACGGCGGCGCGCCCGGGGAGTCCGTGCACCAGCCGGGCCAGGGCGAGCTGCCCGAGGCCAAGGCCGTGCCGGCCGACAGCACCGAACACCCTTCGGGCGACGGGAAACGTCGGTCCCTGGTCAAGGGCGAGGCTGTCACCCCGCCACCGTTCGAACGCCACCCCGGCGCTGCGACACCCGGCAGCCCGCAGAGCGGCACTGCTGCCCAGCCGCCCGCCGCACCGCAGAACACGGGCAAGGACGGAAAGGCCGCGAAGCAGGGCGCCGCAGACTCGGTACCGCCCGCAGGCGAGGACCTCCAGGCACGCAACGACGCCACCCCTGGCACTGGCGTGCCCGGCCTGGCGGCTGAGGGCGTCGAGGTTGCGGGTGCCCGTACCGACACGACCTCGCTCTACCAGAACCCGGACGGCACCAAGACCCTTCGCGTCTATCCGCGGCCCGTGCATTACCGCAAGGCCGACGGCATCTGGGACGACATCAACACGAACTTCGCCCTCGACCGCGCGGGCCGCTGGACCGAACAAGCCAACACCCAGCAGGCCACTTTCGCCGCCAAGTCCGACGACCGCACGCTGGTGAGTTGGGCGCCGGCCGACGGCTTGCTGGTCTCCTACGGCCTGCAGGACGCTGCTCAGGTGCGCGGTGTGGTCGACGGCGACACTCTCACGTACCCCTTGGCGCGCCCCGCGAGCGACGTGGTCTACAACGGCCTCGCGCAGGGCGTGAAGGAGTCCCTGGTCCTGCACGACACGACCGCCCCGACCAGCTGGGTCTTTCCGCTTCACCTCACCGGACTGGTCCCGGCGATCGGCCCCGACGGCGAGGTCCAGTTCAAGGATGCTTCCGGAGTGGTGAAGGCGACCATCCCGCACGGCTTCATGACCGACTCAAAGATCGATTCCGCCTCCGGGGACGGTGTGGTCAGCGACCGGGTGAGCTACAGCCTGGTCGACGTCAACGGTGCCCCCGCCCTGCGAATGGACTTGGACGAGGCCTGGCTGCACGACCCCAAGCGCGTCTTCCCGGTCACCGTGGACCCGTCGACCACCAGCATCGGGGTCGGCAAGTCGACGTTCGTGCGGTCGGACCAGACGGCGAATTTCTCCACCGACCCGCTCCTGCGCGTCGGCACGTCCGACTGGGGTGCCTCGAAGGTCAACAGCTACCTCTACTTCCCGGACGTGGCCGGGGCTCTGAAGAACAACTATCTGCACGCCGTCACCCTCAACCTGAACAACACTCACTCCTACGAGTGCTCGTCGCACCCGGTCTACGTCAACCAGATCACCAGCTCATGGGACCCGGCGACGATCAACCGCTACCCCGGTGTGTCGATCGGCCAGCAGCTGGGTACTGCCAGTTTCTCTGCGGGTGACACCTGTGGCGGCGCAATGTGGAAGGAGCTCGATCTGGGCCGAAACCACAACGACCCCGGCGTCCAGCTGGTCGAGAGCTGGGCCCGTGGCGGTGACAACTACGGCCTCGCGCTGACGGCCAGCACCACCGACTCCAACCACTGGAAGAAGTTCTCCAGCGCTAACAGCGCCTACCCGCCCTACCTGTCGATCGTCTACAGCGACTGGGCCGCCACCTACGCGCCCGCCGACAGTTACATGCCGCCGACCTACAACACGCCCGGCTACCAGCAGGTCACCCTGACGAACACCGGGGCCAACTACTGGAACTGGCAGAGCATGCAGGTCAAGGCCCGTCTGTTCGACACCAACTGGAACGAGCAGTGGTTCGATGCGCCCCTCACCGGGGTGTCCGGGCTGGTCAGGACCTACGAATCGGTCACCGTCAACGGGGTCATTCCGCCGCTGCCGCTGGGGCGGGAGTACTACCTGTGCTGGGACGGGTACGTCGGGGGGACGGGCTCCCTGCACGACAACTACTGGATTCCCTTCGGAAATTGCACCACCGTCCACGACGCCAATACCGCACCCCAGCTGGACGTCCTGGCTCCGCCACACAACACCGTGATCGGCAGCCTCACCCCGCAGCTCTACGCCACCGGACACGACCCAGACAACTTCCCCGGCAACGGCCTGGAATACGACTTCCGGGTCTACACCAACCCGTCCTCGGGGGACCCTCAGCTGATCGTGGAGTCGGGTTGGCAGCCCAGCACCTCGTGGGCCGTGCCACCGGGCAAGCTCGCCTGGAACACCAGCTACCTGTGGAACGCCAAGGTCAGCGACCATACCGGGGAGAGCCCCCTGTCCAGCACGGTGTCCTTCTCCACCCAGGTCCAGCAACCGGTGATCACCTCCCACATGGGTGGCGCGGTCGGTGACGGGGCCGGGCGCCCATTCGATGCCAAGGTGGGTAACTACACCACGGCGGCGACCGACGCGGACGTCAAGAGCATCGGCCCGGCCCTGGTGGTCAACCGCTCGTACAACTCGCTCGACCCGCGTACTTCGACGCTGTTCGGCAACGGCTGGACCTCCAACTTCGACATGCGGGTCCAGCCCGACGACGACGGTACCGGCTCCGTGGTCCTGACCACCGCCAGCGGTCGCGCCGCCCGCTTCGGGGCCGACCCGAGCAGCGGGGCCGTGTACACGCCGCCGCCGGGCGAGTTCCAGTCCCTCAGTAAGGTCCAGGCCGGCTTCGACCTGATGGCCAAGGACGGCACCCGCTATGAGTTCCACACCCAGTCCGGCAGCGGCTACGTCCTGTCCACGGTGCGCGACGTGGCCGGGCGCATCCAGCAGCTGAGCTACATCAACGGCGCCCTGGCCACGGTGACGGACACCTCCTCGGGCCGCGCCCTGCACTTTGAATGGTCCGCCGGGAACCGGCACGTGGCCAAGGTCTACACCGACCCGGCCACCGGGACGGACTGGAACACCGCGCAGACCTGGACGTACACCTACAACACGAACAACGCCGACGAGCTGGACCAGGTCTGCGCACCGGCGACCGGCGGAAACACCGCCCGGTCCTGTACCACCTACTCGTACACCACCGGCTCGCACCTGCGCTCGGCCGTCCTGGACTCCGCTCCGGCGTCGTACTGGCGGCTCGGGGAGAAGACGGGAGACACCGCCGCCAGCGAGATGGCCGAGAATCAGGGCAACGACAACGCCCGCTACTCCGGTACCGGAGTCACCCTCGGCACGCCTGGCCCGACCGTGTCGGGCGCCACCGCCGCCACCTTCGACGGTTCCTCCGGGTTCGCCGGACTCCCGCAGAGCGTCCTGGACACTTCCTCGTACACCTCGGTCGGCCTCTGGTTCAAGACCTCCAGCTGGGGCGTGCTGTTCAGCTACCAGGCGGACCCCTTCCCGGGCAACGGAAGCACGCCCGCGAACTACACCCCCGCGCTGTACGTCGGCCAGTCCGGTTACCTGCACGGCAAGTTCTGGAACGGACCGTCCCGCACCCTCGACTCCAGCAGGACGGTCAACGACGGCAAGTGGCACTTCGCCCTGCTCTCCGCCGAGGGCTCCACCCAGACCCTCTACCTGGACGGTGAGGCCCAGGGCACCCTTCCGGGAGCGATCATCGCGCCTGGCCAGCGCTCCGAGGCCGTCGGTGGCGGCTTCCTCAGCGGGACCTGGCCCGACAACCCGTACGACAACACCGGACACGCCAACTACTTCAACGGCAGCATCAGCGACGTCGCCTTCTACAACCGCGCCCTGGGCGACCCGGCCGTCAAGTCCCTGTGGCAGGCGGGAAGCCAGCCGTCCGCCGCGCTCACCGGCATAAAGCTCTCCTCGGGCAAGACCCGGCTGGCCGTCAGCTACGACGCTGTCAACGACCGGGCAGCCAAGGTGACCGATGAGAACGGCGGCACCTGGTCGCTCAACCAGCCCACGGTGACAGGGTCCTCCCAGGCGTACCGGGGCACTGTCATGGGCTCCCGGCCCAACGGATACTGGCGGCTGTCCGACGGAGCCGGCGTGCAGGCCGCGAACCAGGTATACACCCCGAGGCCGACACCCAACAACGGCAACTACGCCAATGTCGAACTCGGTTCGCCCGGCCCGATGCCCGGTTCGTCCGGCTCGGCGACCTTCGACGGAAGTACGTCCTGGGCGGAACTTCCCGCTGCCTACGCCCCGCAGAACGGCCCCGGTGCGCTCGCCCTGTGGTTTCGCACGGACCGCGCCGGCGTGCTGCTCTCGTACCAGTCGTTCCCGGTCAACGGCACCCCCAACGGCACCACCGACCGCTGGAACCCGGCCCTGTACGTCGACAGCAACGGCAGGCTGCGCGCCCAGCTGTGGATGGGCGATGTCGGGCAGACCCTGGCCAGCGGAGTCCCCGTCAACGACAACAAGTGGCACTTCGCGGTGATCTCCGCCGACAGCCAGACCAGTCAGACCCTCTACCTCGACGGATCACCCGTCGCCGGGCCATTGAACGGCACGATCGCCCCCAACGGCACCGACCACGTGTTCCTCGGCGCAGGCAACGTCACCGGCGGCTGGCCACAGGCGCCGGCCGACCGGGCGGGCCACTTCAAGGGCCAGCTCGCCGACGTGGCCGCCTATCCGCACGGCCTGAGCGCCGCCACGATCTCCTCGCTCTACCAGCTCGCCACCGCCTCCAGTGCCACCCAGTACGACGACGCCGTGGTGGACAGCAAGCCCACCGGCTACTGGCGCCTCGGCGATACCGCCGGTAACCAGGCCACCGAGCTGATCTCCTCGGCCGCGCTCGCCCAGAACCGCGGCAGCTACGACAACACCACCTGCTGCCAGCCCGGGCCCTGGGCGTCCGGCACGTCCGCCGCCACCAGCTTCAACGGCACCAACGCATACGTCCAGCTGCCCGCCAACACCTCTCCCAAGCACTGGGGCGCGGCGACCGTCGAACTCTGGTTCAAGACCACCGCTCCCGGCGTGCTGTACGGCTACCAGTCCTTCCCTCTCGACGGGAAGCCAAACGGCTCGACCGACCGCTGGAACCCGGCGCTCTACATCGGTTCGGACAAGAAGCTCTACGGCACCCTGTGGACCGGCTCGGCCAACAACGCCCTGGTCTCGGCGACCACGGTCGCCGACGGCGCCTGGCACCACGTGGCCCTGGCCGGCGACGGCTCCGGCCAGACCCTCTACCTGGACGGTTCCCCCACCGCTACCAGCACCACGGCGCTGCCCATCACCTACAACGGGTCGGAGTACGCCTTCCTCGGTGCCGGCTGGACCGGTGGCGGCTGGCCGAACGCACCGTCGGACCAGGTCGGTTACTTCAACGGCGCCATCGCCGACTTCTCGATCTTCCGGTACCGGCTCACCAAGGACACGGTCTCCGGCCACTACAACCGCGCGACCTCCGCCGCCGTGGTCGGCGGCATGGACGCGGCGAGCGCCTACCGCACCAAGGTGATCCAGGACAGCGCCGTCGGCTACTGGCGCCTCAACGACCCGTCCGGTTCGTACGCCGCGAGCCAGCTCGGATCCGCCCGCCCGGACGTCAACGCCGGCAACCTGACCGACGTCCTGTTGAACGGTTCCGGTCCCTCCAACGATCCCAACCAGAGATCGGCAGTGTTCAACGGCACCACCTCGCACATCCAACTCCCATCCGACGCCGCCCCTGTCCGAGGTTCGGCCAGCATCGAGCTGTGGTTCAAGACCACCAGCGGGGGGCCGCTGTACAGCTACCAGGACTTCCCTGTGGGCAGCGACACGCGCGGGAGCTGGAACCCGGCCCTCTACGTCGGTTCGGACGGCCGCATCCACGGCGAGTTCTGGATGGGCTCGGGCGCCACCATGACCTCCGACCGGACAGTCAACGACGGCAAGTGGCACCACGTCGTCCTCGCTGCCGACGACAGCGGCCAGACCATCTACATCGACGGGCAGACCAGCGCCTCCGACACCAGCGGGCGCGAGATCACCTTCAATGGCACGCCGTACGTCTACCTCGGCGCCGGTACCACCTCCGGCTGGCCCGAGGGCGGTGCCGACCACTTCACGGGAAACATCGCGGAAGCCTCCTACTACACCAGCCGACTCGACGCCGCCACGGTGGCCGCCCACTACAAGGCCATGGGCGACGGCGGAACTGCCATGCCGGTCACCACCGCTGTCGTCACGGACCCGGGTGGCTTCAAGCTGACCTACCAGTACGACACTCGCTCCTCCCGGTTGCTTTCCCGCAGCGACGGCTACGGCAACACCACGCGCTACAGTTATGACACCGTCGGCTACCTCTATGCCGTCAGCGACCCCAATGGGCACACCATCACCACCGGGCACGACGCGCGCGGCAACACGGTCTCCCGGACCACCTGCCGCGGCGCCGGGAGCTGCCAGACCAGCTACGCCACGTACTTCCTGGACAACGGCAACCCGTTCAACCCGGCCAACGACAAGATCCTCACCTCCAGTGACGCGCGATCCTCGGGGCCGAGCGACACCGCCTACACCATCCGCTACACATACGACGCCCAGGGCCAGCTGGCCTCCACCACCAGCCCGGCCACGCTCGACTTCCCCAAGGGCCGGGTCAGCTACATCCTGCGCACCGACGCCACCACTCCCGCGCAGGACAGCGGAACCGCGCCGATCGGGCTCGTGCGAGTCCAGACCGGCCTGCTCGACGCGGTCGCTTACCCGGACCCGGGTAAGGCCCCCGCCGACCAGCAGACCACCTACACCTACCGGAACAACGGCGACCTGGCCGTCGTCATCCCGCCGTTGCGCTCCGCGATCACCTATGGATACGACAACCTCGGCCGCACGACCAGCCAGTCGTTCAGCTGCGACGACTGCCCAGGAGGCAGCGCCGATGCGCCCCGGGTTTTGAAGACCGACTACACCTGGGACGGCCAGGGCAACCAGGTCACCCGCACCGACCCGTACACCACCGACGCTGTCACCGGAACCAAGCACACCCGGCGGACCACCTCCGCCTACGACCTCGATGGCAACCAGGTCGGTCAGACCGTCGCCGACACCACCGGCGGAGACCAGCCGCGCACCACGACCTGGACGTACGAGAGCGACACCAGCCGGGTGAAGCAGGTCAAGGACCCTGGCGGCCACCTCACCTCCTACACCTACGACCGCTACGGCAACGTCGCCACCCGGACCGACCCGGCCGGCACCACCTACAGCTACAGCCACTCGCCGATGGGCCAGCTGCAGCAGACTGCCGTCAGCAACTACACCGGCAGCAGCGCGACACCGACCGCACCACGCTGGCAGGTCATCGGCTCGCTCGGCTACGACCCGGCAGGCCGCCTCGCCACCGACACCGACGGGATGGGGCGCACCACCCACACCTACTACAACGACGACAACACCGTCGCCGAGGTGGACCTGGACGGCTACCACAACTCCGACGGCACGCTTCGCAACGTGGTGCTCCAGCAGAACACCTACGACAATGCGGGTCATCTCACCCAGCAGGTGACCGGCGGCGGCAAGATCACGACCGTGACCGCCTATGACGCGGCCGGCCGGGTCACCCGCACAACCGTCGACCCCGGCGGCCTCAACCGCACCACCGCCTATACCTACGACGTGGCCAACCGGCCGACCAGCGTGGTGAGCAGCGGAGGTGCCGATGCGAGCACGGCCCAGACCGACTACGCCTACGACGTCACCGGGAACCTGCTCAAGCAGACCGCCCGCAACCAGCCCACCGACTCGGTGGTCACGTACGGCTACAACAGCCGTGGCCTGCGTACCAGGACCATCAGCCCCAACGGCAACGCAGACGGCGCCGACCCGGTGGTCTACACCAGCAGCGTCGGCTACGACGAGGCCGGCCGGCCCACCGTCAGCACCGGCCCGCTGATCAGCGCCGAGGCCTACGACCCGGCAACCCGCGGTAGCAAGCCCCAGCAGGTTCGTCCGATCGGCCGGACCGGCTACGACACCTTCGGCCAGACGACCTCGCAGGTCGATGCTCTGGGCAACACCGTCACCTACACCTACGACCTGGACGGCAACCGGATCGCCGTGGCCGGCGCCGCCTACACCGACCCGCAGTCCGGCAGCATGATCACCCCGACCTCCACGGTCGAGTACGACGCGCTCGGCCGGCCCGTCACCAGTGTCGTCGACCCGACCGGTCTCAAGCTGACCCACACCGTGCGGTACGACCAGTTCGGCAACATCGTGCGGACCACCCTCCCGCCGAGCGGAGGCGTCACCGCGCCGACCGTCACCAAGTCCTATGACCTCGACGGCGAACTGCTTTCCGTCACCGGCCCGACGGGCGCGGTCAGCCAGTCGACCTACGACGACCTCGGACGGCGCATCACCAGCACCCAGCTGGAGCGCTACCCGGCCGCGGCCGCCTACACCTCCACCTTCACCTATGACGACGCGGGCAACCAGCTGACCTCCACGACGCCCGGCGGCGCCGTGAGCAAGGCGAGCTACAACGCCGTCGGCCAGGTGCTCAGCGCTACCGACCCGGCCGGGGCCACCATCCGCCAGGCCTACGACGGCCTCGGCCGGACCAGCCGGGTGACCAAGGCCGACGGCACCGCGCTCATCAACGGCTACGATCGGCTCGGGCGGACGCTGAGCACCACCGATCTGGACACCACGGGGGCCGCCGTCGCCACCCAGTACGGCACCTACGACCTGGAGGGCAACGTCCTCAGCGCCACCGACAAGGTGGCTAGCAGCGCCGACATCGGCGCGCACGCACGGCAGTTCAGCTACAACCCGGCCGGACTGCCGGTCCAGCAGAGCGAACCCGTGGCCGCCGGTCAGACGATCACCACGTCCACTGGCTACGACGCCGGCGGGCGCAAGACCCGCTGGACCAACGGGAAGAACATCCCGGTCTACTACACGTACAACTCGCTCGGGCTCCCCGAGTCGACCGTCGAACCGGCCACCACGGCCCACCCCACGGCCGCCGAAGGGTTGTTCACCACCAGCTACGACGCAGCCGGACGGGCCGTCTCCCTGACCGAGCCGGGAGGGGTGGTGCGCCGCCGCAGCTACGACGGCGCGGGCAACCTCACCCAAGAGACCGCCATGGGCGCCGAGGTGGCGACCCCGAACCGTACCCTCGGCTACGACGCCGCCGGGCGGCTGATATCCGTTGGCACCCCCGGCACGACCCCCGACACCTACACTTACAACGACCGCGGCCAACTGCTCACTTCGGCGGGTCCCGGCGGCACCGGAAACTACACCTACAACAGCGACAGCCGGATGACCGCCCGCTCCGACGCGGCCGGTACCACCTCGTTCGGCTACAGCGCGGCCGGGCAACTCACCAGCGCCACCGACCCGCTCACCGGCGCCACCGTCGGCTACGACTACGACACGGCCGGTCGCCTCACCACCGAGCGCTACGGCACCGGCGGCGGCACCCGCAACTACGGGTACGACAACCTCGGCCGACTCCGCGACGACACCGTCAAGAACCCGAGCGGGGCGACAGTCGCCTCGATCGGCTACGGCTACGACCTCAACAACCGGCTGGCGTCGAAGACGACAACCGGCACGGCCGGGGCCGCCACCAACCAGTACGGTTACGACCTGGCCGGGCGCCTCACCAGCTGGAACAACGACACCACCGCCACCGCGTACACCTGGGACACGGCCGGCAACCGCACTTCGGCGGGTGGCGTCACCTCCACCTTCGACGAGCGCAACGAGCTGCTGAACGACGGCACAACGACCTACAGCTACTCGGCTCGTGGCACGTTGAGGAGCAGCACAGCCAAGGACTCCCAGCCCAAGGACGTCCAGTTCGACGGCTTCGACCGGATGGTCAAGGAGGGACCGTCCACCTACACCTACGACTCGACCGACCGCGTTGCCCAAGCAGGGAACACCACCTTCACCTACGACGGCGGCTCCAACAACGTCGTCACCGACGGCACTGCCAGCTACACCCGCACCCCCGGCGGCCGGATCCTCGGCACGGCAGCGGCAAGCGCAACGCCCAACCCGCGCCTGGTGATCAGTGACCAGCACACCGACGTGGTCGCCACCATCGACCTCTCGGGGAAGAGCGTCGCCGGCTCGACGGCCTACGACCCCTTCGGCAAGCCCACGGCGAGCGCCGGTGCCACCAACTCCCTGGGCTACCAGGGCGGGTGGACCGACCCGGCCTCGGGCGACGTCAACATGGCCGCCCGCTGGTACCACCCCGGCAGCGGCACCTTCGCCTCCCGAGACTCCTGGCAGCTAAGCGCCAACCCGTCCATCCAGGGGAACCGGTTCACCTATGGCAACGGGGACCCGGTTGACCTGGCCGACCCGTCAGGGCACAATCCCTGCCGCTACATACCTCTCCCGTTGTGGCTGTATCGAGTTGAGTGTGAAGCCGCCAGATGGGTATTCGAAGATGAGACCGAGAACCACATCTATAAGCTTGATGGGCCGCAGATCAACTGCGACAAGTACTGGTGGACGACTGACTGCGGCGGCAGCGGATACCACAGCAACCCGGCCCCGACTTCCGGACCGCCGGAGGCTCCGATCAACATCCTCGGCCCGATTCCCGGCCGCGGCGGCCCTGGAAACGGAGGCGGCGGCCGGAGCAATCCGGGCCCGCACCACAAGCGCCCCGCCCCGCGCACGCCTGGGCCCACCCTTCCCCGGCCCAAACCGCCGACAGACTCCCGCCCGACCAACGACAACGATCGCCCGCATGCCAACCCCAACCCGATCGACTTCTTCACCGACACCATCGTCACCGTCGGTGCTGCCGTCGTCACGACCGTCGTTGTCGAAGGCGTTCCGGTGGTGGTCGGCACTGCTACCACGGTTGGCTCCGGCATCGTCGCTGGCACTGACGCCCTGATTGACCTCGGTAATGACCTTCTCAGGCCCCCACCGGCATCGCAAAATGAGCCTCTTCCGATTCCGTTGCCGCTTCCTATCGGTCGCACTGGCGGTCGGACGCAGGAGGATGACGAGTCCTGTGGCGACAGCGCAGGGACCAACGTACACGGCAACATCACTTACCTTCCGAGGGAGCGCTTCCGGCCAGGCTTGGATGGATGCCGTGCCACGGGAGCCTATGGCCGCTTCAATTCACCTCAGGACTTGGAAGACGGAACACCAACAGCTTGGAACTCCCGTGACTTCCCCGAAATGGTCACACCGCCTGACTTCTGGAAGTTGCCAGACTGTAAGGGGTGTCGCGCACGAGGGCATGACATGGGCCGGCAGTTCGGTGGGTCTGGAACGGACCTCCGAAACCTCGTGCCGTTGTTCGGCAAGGCCAATCTGGAAATGAGTAAGATCGAGAATAAGATTGCCGATGAGGTTCGGTCGGGGAGGCAGCGAGTCAACTATGAGGTGAACAACGTCTACGGCCCGAACCTGACAGGGATCCCAGCGGCAATTCACTTGCAGGCAAAGGGCAGTGAAGGCCTCGATGTTGACTGCTACATTGTGAACGTTCAGGACTACAAGAGCGTCTGCTCTTCTGAGAGGTATGGAAGGTGACGAGATGGATGCTTCTCTTCGGTTGCTCATGGGGCCACCGCAGCGGCTGGTGCCTAGCTGTCCGGAGGCGTGGCGGGAAATCGAGCAGTGGGTTGGTCGCCCGTTGCCTGAAGACTACAAGGAATTTGTTGATGAATATGGGGATTGTCGAATCATGGAGTTCCTGGCGATCCCTCATCCCGAAGGGAGGAACCGCCTGATCGATTCTATGGTTGACGATCGAGAATTCCTCGATGTTATGGCAGATCAGTACCGCGACCGGTCGGGGAATCTCCCGTTCGATCCCTCTGGGGCGGTCGGTTGGGCAAGTCACGACTATGACGGGGATGGTTGCTATCTCTTGCCACGCGAGAGCGGGAAATGGGCAGTTATGGTCGCCTTTAGGCAGCGCCGCATGGTGCTGATCGAAGAAGATGGATTTACAGCATTTATGGTTCGCCTGCTTGGCAAGGAGAGGGTTCCGCAAGGATGGCCGGTGGTGGAACCTCTCTGGCGTTCGATTGAAGAATCGCCTGTGATCTAAATCTAAGCCCTTGAGCTGGGCTTCGATTAAGGTGAGAGAAGAGAGAGTTATTGTGGCTTCGTTGCTTACCTGGCCAGCTCTGAGTGTGTGCGAACTAGCTGCTCGGAGAACTTGCGAGAAAGAGACTTGGTCACTCGCTCATGTCGACCAGGCGCCCTGCTTTCGGTGCGCGGAGCCTTGACCTGCCAGCGGGACAATGTCTGCAGGCTTCTGATTCAGTGCGGCCGCAAGGGTGGTTGGCAGTTCGCTGAACTGTAGACCGTTCATCCTTGCCGGTATTCTGGAGGTGGCTCTGGCGTGCAGCGTTCCGCGCACCAGGGCCACCGTGTGATGTCGATCATTTTTCCATATTGAACACTGCGGTGACGGGCGCGTGGTCGCTCCAGCGCTCGGCGTGAGAGGCTGGCCGTTCAACGTAGGCCTCGATGCATTTCTTGGCGAGGTTTCCAGTAGAGGTAATTAGGTCGATCCTCCAGCGGAACGACACCTTTTCGAAAAAGGTCCACCCGTTCGAGTGTGAAGTGTTCGAGGGTGTCTGCTGGCCTGGGCGGTAGGGGACCTCCTGTGAGCATCATGACGGCTTCGGCGCCGGTTCGGGCGGTGGTGGGTTCGCGTGTCTCGGACACGCACGGGGACGAAGGCAAGGTCTCGCACCTGGTCCAGGCAGAGTCGGCGACCCGGCATGCGGTCTCGAAGGCGTGGGAGATCGTCGGGTCCTTCGAGGACCTGGACGTCTCCGCTCAGATCACGCCGTGGAAGCGTCCAGACCTGGGGCCATGGCTGACCGAGCGGCAGGGCGAGTGGGATGCCATGGTGTGGGCCAAGGTGGACCGGGCGTTCCGGTCCGCGAAGGACTGTGCGGACGTGGCGCACTGGGCGGAGGAGAACCACAAGGTCCTGGTCTTCACCGACGACGGCATCACCCTGGACTACCGCGAGGGCCGCGAGTCGTCGTTCGGGAACGAGCTGGCCAAGACTTTCCTGATGCTGGCGTCGATCTTCGCGGAGATGGAGCTCAAGCGGATCAAGGCCCGCGTCACCGCTGCGCACAAGCACCTGCGCAAGACGGACCGGTGGGCGGGCGGGCAGCCGCCGTACGGGTACCGGATCGTCGACCGTCCCGGCGGCGGCCGCACACTCGAACCGGACCCGGTGACGTCCGAGGCCGTGCGGTACATGGGCAAGCTCCTGCTGGAGGGGCAGAGTCAGTGGATGATCGCCACGGCCCTGGAAGCCGCCGGCTTCGACACACCGGCGACCCACGCGTACAAGAACCAGGGCGACAGCTACACGAGCAAGCGCAAGACGCCGCCGTCGAACCATTGGAATCCCACCAGCGTGGGCAAGATCCTGCGCTCGCCGGCGACGATGGGCCTGAAACTGACCGGACGCTCCGTGAAGGCCCGCAAGATCGCCCGCGACGCCAAGGGCCTGCCGATCCGGATGGCCAAGCCCCTCTTCACCGAGGAGGAATGGGCCGCGATCCAGGCGGCGATGGACGAGCGGTCGGTCACGAAGGAGCGCTCGAACGGAGCCTCGCCCTGGCTCGGCGTGGCGCACTGCGACCGCTGCGGCGACCGGTTCTACCGGCAGGTGAACCTCGCCAAGAACGGCAAGGTCTACGAGTACTACCGGTGTGCGAAGACGGCCGGCAAGCCCGCCTGCAAGGGCCAGTCCGTCAAGGGCGAGCGCGTCACCGCCGCGATCACCGCTCTGGTGGAGCGCTTGGCCGGGCTGGCGATGACGGTGCGCAGGTTTATCCCCGGCGAGGATCACACCGAGCAGCTCAACCACGTCACCCAGGCCATGAAGGACTTGCGCGAGGAGAAGCGCCGCAACCTGTTCGACTACCCCGGCGGCGACGACGAGTACTCGGAAGCCCTCGAAGTCCTCGTCGACGAACGCCGCCGCCTCGCCGCCCTCCCACAACGCCCCTCCGCCTGGGTCGAGGTCGAGACCGGCCAGACCTTCGCCGACGCCTGGGCTCAGGCCGACCAGGAACACCGTCGCCAACTCCTCCTCGGCCTCAAGGCCCGCCTCTACATGACACCCACTATCGAGGGCTGGTACCTACCCGCCGAACTCGAAGCACGAATAGCGAAACTGGAGTGCACCGGAAGCCCGGCATAGCTTGGGTGGTCTGGATCCTTCTCCATATTGGCTGTCTCATGATCAGACGTGAGGCTGGGCAGCGGCAGCGGCAGCGGAGCGTGGGGACAGCGGCAGAAATGAGGCACGTGCGAGTGAGCCTTTGTGAGGTGCATGTTGCTGTCGGCTCAGCGGTGACGCCACAGCGAGTGCAGCCGCAGGACGTCCATCTGCCAGTGCTGTTGGAGTCCGTTCTGCGGGTGCGGCAGCTCCCTGCCGAGCGCAGCCGCGACCTCGCGGTAGACCCCCGTCGGGGCGTGGTCACCCGCGACGACAAGGGCGGACAGCAACGGCTCGCCAGCTGGCGTGTCACCGTCGACGCGGATGAGCAGCTCACGCTGCTCCGATCCCCGCAACCAGGGCAGGTCGCGATTCAACCGGCGGCTGATTCCCGACCAGGTGATGGTGGATTGGTGACGGGCGACATCACGGAGAACGTGCCCCACGGCCCCCGCGAGTTCGCTGAGCGCGGCTCGCGTCAGGGCATGACGTTGTGTCACTTCCCCGGAGGGCGCCTCGGCCGTTACGCTCACTTCCCTGGTCGCCGTGGTGGCGGCAGCCGGCGGCGTCGAGCCGGTGGGTTCCGGGCGCGGGGAGGTCGGTCCCGCCACAGTGGCCTGCAGCCGAAAGCAGATCTCGAACAGCTCCTGAAGATCCTTAGAGACACCACCAACGAGCTTGCGCCGGAGGATCTTGGCGTGGGCGAGATCGCTGCGCAGGGCAAGTGAGTCCCCGTTCTCGCCAGCCCGGCGGGCGTTCTCCAGCAAGCCGTGGATGCGGGCCAGGATGTCGTCCGCCTCGCGCGAACTGATCCACTTGTGTAGGTCCCTCAGCAGCCGCCGAAGCGTTCTGGCCGTCGAGCCCGGCACCCCGGGGGCGCCGAGGACACGCACCGCCTCCTCGCGGATCTCGGTTGCGGCAGATACGTCGTCCGCGGCCTTGGCCCCCGCGAAACGGGACACCAGGTCATCGGCCCGTGCGGCGTGGCCGGGCGAGGGATGCTCCGCCTGGCGGGCGGCCGGGATTCCGACTTGCCGCACTCCTGCGGCGTCTCCAGCCTTGGCGATGAGTGCGGGCCGGTCGGCGTTCTCGGCTTTGGTGGTGCGTGCCACCTCGATAGCGCGGCTGTCGGGTCGGGTCGGGTGGCTCCCCGAGCCGGGGGCGCCCGCCCGGCCGGTGACCGTGGTTCCTGCGGATCGGGTCGGATTGGGGCGGGCGGTCGCCAGCCGTGCCTGGACGGTGTGCCCGAGCACCCGGGCGAATTCTTCGAGGAGAGCGGGACTGGGCAGCACGAGGCTGCCCCCAGCACGGGCTGTCTCGAAGTTGTGCAGTTGTCGTTCCGCCTGCTGGACCGCGGTGGCCAGTCGTTCCGCCCGTCTGCCCTGGGTGCGGGGCTGGAGGTCCTGGGCCTCGCGTAGTACCCGTCGTAGCTCCCGGATCCTCGACGGTTCCGCGTCATCGACCCGGGAGTGCGGTACGGCGGCTGAGGGCGGTGCGATCCGGTAGTGGTCGTGGGCCGCTCGGACGGCCTGCTCGCACCAGCGCTGAAAGGCGGCTTCCGCCACTGGTATCTCCGCGTCGAGCTGGCGCAGCACGGTTCGCAGGTAGGGGAGGACGCGTCCGGACCGGCCTTGGACCAGGACGCACAGCGGGGCTCGGCCCGGGGGCAGCGGTCGGTCGACCTCGACCAGGAGGGACCGCCGCTTTGGGTCGGGCAGGTGTGACAGATCGAAGTTGGCCCGCTGAGAGAGTTCCTCCCATGAGGTGGTCTCTCCCGTTCGGGCGACCTCGATCAGCGCCTGTCGGAGGAGTTCCGCCAGCCGGCTGCGCGGGGCATAGTCGGGTGTGGTCTCGACCCGGGTTGGTGCCGCCTTCGGCGCGGCCGGGGCCAGCGGGAGGGCGGGGGCAGGGTCCTCCAGTGCGACCTCGGGGCGCCAGAGACCGGTTCGTTCTGCTTCCAGCCCGGACAGGCAGGTGACGCCGTCGGCACGGACGGCCCAGCCGGTGTTTCCGCCGGAGGCGTCGAGGTCGTCAACCAGCAACCGGGCCACCCCGTTGAGCCGGTAGACGTACTGCTCGGTGGGTGTCGGCACGGCATCGGGCAGCGAGACGTAGGAGCGGACGATCCGGCTCGCGGCTGCTTTCACGAACGCCCCGATCAGGTAACGGCCGGGCACGGTGAAGTGCGAAGCGGCCGGGGGAGTCGCGGCCGTGTCGACCGCGAAGACGACCTCCGCGCCCCGGAGTGGCAGACTCGCCGGGAACGGGGTCTGTCCCACACCGCGGGTGGGCAGTGAGCCCTCGGCTCGCAATGTTTCCAGTGCGGGGGGAATCAGGCCCTCGCTGGTCATCCGGCACGACTCCAGGGGCGCCCACGGGATGGCCCCGGTACTGGCGGTCACCAGCCCGATCAGGACGCGGCGGTCGGTTCCCCGTGTCTCGCAGCGGACCCGCAGGGCATAGCCGCGCCGTGCCACCATGTCGTTGACTACGACGCCGTCCCGTCCGAAGACCCATTCGACCCGGCCGGTCTTTGCGCCGAGGCTTTCCACGGCTCGCCGCCAGCTGCGGTAGTCGCCGGGATGGAGCACGAATCGCAGGTGCTGTTCGGTGGCGCGCAGCCAGAAGTCCACTGCATCCCCGGGCCCGTTGCCCAGGCTTCGGAGGTCGGCCTGGGCCAGGTGACCCTGGTCGGCCAGCCAGGCTTTCACATCGCGTTTGATGAAGAGGTGGTCGGCGCTTTCCACGCCGGTTGCGCTGCGGTGGCACGTGGGCTTGCTGCCGTCGCGGTCCGGGTAGTGGGAGAAGTGGCAGACCTTCCACTCGTACCGTTTGGTCATCAGCTTCTCGCCGCAGCCACCCAGGTGCCTGCCGCACCAGAACTGGTCGGTTCCGAAATGGCGTCGGAACTCGTCCAAGTTGTGCGGTTCCTCGGGGGCGATGACGGGCCGGTCCGAGTCTGGGCCTCCGATGACGGCCGTCTGTACGCGTCGACTGTCGACTGCTGCCACTGGGTTACCGCCCGATCGGTCCGTCGCTTGCTTGCGGCAGAGGATACGTCAGGTCCGACCGACCGTCAGCGCTGTTGCCCGAGTCGTGACGCCGTGTGCGAACCAGTGTGGAGTTGGGCAGCGGGGCGCCGCCTACCTGGACGGTAATCAGGATTACCGCGATCGCGGCGAGCCCGAGCAGCCCACCCCTCACCCCACCCCGTCAATTTCACCCCCACCCCACCCGTCCCGACGGGCTTGGCTACTCGACGTCCTCGTACTCCTCGTCGTCGTCTTCGTGCTCCTCGTCATCTCGACGATCCACGGCCGGGGAGTTCACGAGGATGTCGCCACCCAACTTGCGTACCTCGTCGATGATGCGGTTCTGCTCCTCGGACGATCCGAACGGGTGCGAGGTAGTGGCCCGTGCCTCAGGAGCTTCCGCGAGGGCCATCAGCCGCTTCACGGCCTGCCGCGCGTCGTTCACGGCATGGCGCAGGGCTCGCCGCTCGGCCGCCAACTGGGCGTGGATGGACTGATCGGCGCTGGCCTTCTCCTTCTCCGAGTTCTGCTCGTCCTCGACCTCGCGAGCCTTCCCCGGGTCGGAGAGCACCACGATGCTCCACTGGCTGAGTGCTTCGGGGGCCACACCCCCCGCGTCCTTGCGGATCTTGTCCTCAGCCGTGAGGTCGACCGCCGGGACGGAGTACATCGTGGCCGTGTTGCGTCCGAGGAGCTGCGTGTCGGTGAAGGCGTTGAGGCACTCCCGCTCCGGGTCGAAGGCCTTGGCGGCGAAGGCCAGGGTCCACAACCCCTCCTCGGACTCCGTGAGCCCGGCGATGATCTGGTCCGCGTTGGCGCGGAACGGGACCGTCCGACCCACCGCCGACCCGACGTTGCGCGTGATGAGTTTGTCCGTGATGAGCGCGACCCCTCCGGCCACCGCGAGGGTCTGCCGCGCACTCTCGTTGCCGTTCAACGCGGGTTGGACGAGTTCGGCGAAGTCCGCCGTGGGAACCGGCTGCCAGTTCCCCATGACGCCCTTGGTGAGCACGCCGCCGTTCGCCCAGGCGTTCCGCGCTTGTTGGAGCGATCCCGCCTTGTACCCGCGCCAGGGCAGGTCGATGACCGGCCCGAGGAGTTCCGCGTACCCGGCCGTCCTCATCTTGCTGGTGCCCTTGATGTCCTTGGCGAACCGCTTGACCTGCTCGAAGATCTCGGGCCGGGTGAGGAAGTTCACCAGGTAGACGGCCCGCCAGAGTGCTGTGCCCGGAATGCGGTTGTTCTGGAACACGGCGGGTAGTTCCGCTGGCTTCCGGCGACCGATCGCGAGCCCGATGATCTCCTCCAGGAGATTGTGCTGCGGCAGCCCGGGAAGGCGGATGCGGCTGATCGCCCGGGTGCCGACCTCGACGTTCTGCGCTGCCGCGTCCCAATGCCGGAACTCGACATGGATCGAGGCGAGGATGGAGCGGATCGCGTCATCAAAGACCTCCTCCGCGGAGAGCCCGGCCGAGCTGTGCCGGTGGACACCGACCGTGACCTGGGCCGGCAGGACAAGGGTCTGGCCAAGGCGCACCGCGCGGTCCGTCGGCTGTGCCTCGTTCACTCCGCGCTGGAATTCGGCGAGGAAGCCGGCGAGTGCCTCCTGCCGGCCGAGCGCCATGCGCTGGCTGAGCGCCTTCTCGCTGGCACCGCGTCGCTGGGGCTTCTCGGCGGTCAGCACCTTGAGAGCCGTCGCGGCGATTTCGTCGGCGTACGGTGCTTCCCCTTCGGTGAGCAGCGCCCAGGCACTGGTCAGACGCGTGATGCCGTCGCGTACGGCGAGGACGTCGATGTGTTCGCTGCCGTCGGCGAACTCGAGCCGGCACGGGTGCGCGATGACGGCACGGGTGATCCGCCGGGCCAGGATCGACCGGTCGTAGGGATTCGGATTGGCGTGTCGAGTCTGCTCGATCGTCTGCGTCAGGTGGTCCCGCAGATGATCGCGGTCGCGGTAGCGGTAGATGACACGGGCGTACGGCCGTCCGTCCGCGTCCACATCGCCGTGGACCTCCGGATCGTTCACGGGCAGTGCTCCCTGGCTGGTCCGCGGCTGGTGCCCCGGGAACAGTTCGGTCAGCCATACCCTGGCGTGGAGCGAGCGGAGCGTTGCCCCCTCCACGTGTTCTTCGATCAATGCGGGCGCCTGCCCCTTGGAAGAGCGCAGTTGGGCTGCCGCCGTGTCGGGGGAGACGACGGCACGAGCCACGACGTGCCACCCGTCCTCGTCCAGTGAAGCGCCCTCGGCTGCCAGACCCGCTCGAACCAGTGCGGAACGATCACCCGCGGTGGCGGGAGTCGGCAGGGTCCGCTCGAATCCCGAGACCGTGAACTCCTCCCCCGCGAAGCGGAACGAGATGCTCTCGGGGTTGCTCGCCGGTGTCACGACACTGGATCCGTGGTCGCTATCTTCCTCGTCGATGACCTGGGATTCGCTGACGTCAGACATGTTCTTCCTTTCAAGAGACTGTCAAAGTTGACTGATTTCCATCGATTGCTCCCCTGGCTGGCCACTGCCTCGGCAGTTAGACTGGGAACGCAGTCAGGGCTCGCGCCCCGTGCGCGTGCCAGGTCTGCTTTCACGGACCCCGGCCGACGGCCGGGGTCTCGTCATACCGCCGCCCTGTCCGATCCCTCGGTCAACTCCGTTCCGGAGCCAGGGCCTTCGGCAGGTATCGGCCGAACCAGCCCCACATCATCCGCTTCGCCTCCTGCCTGGCAATCGACTGGCACGCGGCGTGTGCCACCAGGTCCGCCATCTGGAGCCACTCCGAGGTGTCGGCCGGAGCCTGCGCGGCTGGCAGTGGGATCCACCGGGGGTTCACCAGCCGGTGGACCTCTTCGTAGAGCCCCTCGGTCCCGTCCCCGTCGACGATCAGCCCAGCAGGTTCACCGATCTCGGCCAGCCGCCGGTCCAGGCGACGGAGCAGCCCCTCGTAAGCCCGCCGCTTCGCCGTCCCCCAGTGCGAGGGCTCTTCGGCGTAGACCGTCACGATGTCGAGTGAGGGCCAGGAGCCGATCACGGAGAGGGCCTCCTGGGCCATGCGGTACCGCTCGATCTTGCGGGGATTCAACCCGCCCGGACGGCCACGCCCTCCGAGGAAGTCGGTCGCGTGCAGCTCGAAACCAACTGGCACGCTGTGCTCGTGGTTCCACCGGTGGCGCATGTTCTGCCAGTCGGCTAAGACCTCAGGGGCCAGTGCGGGGGAAGCCCCAATCGCGGTGTAGAGCGCGAGGCCGGTCTTGGGGATCCCGGAATCGTCGACGTACCACAAACGGTCGACCGACTGATGGGTGTTGATGGTGGTTCCCGGCCTTTCGCTCGAATCCGAACATGATCAGGACGATCTGCGGCTGCACCGCTTCGAACTGATCGACCAACCGGGCTGAGACACGGTCGGACACACGGATTCGGGCGATACGTGCTGCGTCTCCCCACCACCAGGCTCCCCGGGCCCTGTCTCGACGGCCTGCTGAGACTCAACGAGTCTGTGAGGTCCGCCAGTCAGAGTTTCCGGGTAGCGTTCGGCCGTCTGCCGAATGCCGGTCACTAGGTCGTGGAGGGCTCGTACACGCCCAGGCTAGATCCACTGCCTTCACGCGGTCAATTCAACTATTTATAGGAAGACTTGAGTCGCGTGGTCCACCTGTCCACGTGAACGACCGTGGCCTGCTCGCCCCGGAGTGAGGAAAGCGGCGGCGAACTCGAGGTCGGTCGCGCCGGCCGTGCGGCGCGCGGGGAGGAGTACACCGCCGATCGGTTGGCGCGGGGCCGCCGAGCCTGAGTAGGCGGCGAAGGTGCTGCCGCCGACGATCGCGGTGACGGTCTCTGCGCAACCCGGGTCCTGTTCCTGCGCGGCTCCGCAGAACTCCAGGGGGCGGACGAGGCCGGCCGTCGCCGCGGTGCTGGCGGGGCACATCCGCAAGGCGTGCCGGGCTCCCGAGGCGCGCCGCGGCATGCGGACCAGGTACGTGGGCCGCGAGTGGGCCGATCGCAACCACCCCCGGTGGGTGAGCAAGGACGAGCCCGACGATGCACGGAACGCCGCTGACCGGGATGACCGGTGACCAGCGGCGTTCCGCGCGTCGGGGGGCGGAGTACTATGCGAACTGGCCGTGCGCGTAGTCCCACAGCCTGTCCGCAGCGACCGGGTCGATCGACTACCGCTCGACGCCCGACATGGTGAACTCGTGTCCTCCGTGCATGACTTCGGACTCGCGGTTGTCCTCGAAGTGGCGGCGAGTGACACCCTTCACCCGCGGTGAGACGGCCAGCAGGACGCGGGTGGCCGACCCCTGCGCGGGAGTCTTGTAGTAGTCGGGAGTCAGCAGGTTCCCCTCCTCGTCCATGGCGCCGACCGCCTGCGTGGTGGCCCGGCTGAGGTGGCGCGTTAGGCTGGTGTGGATCCAGCCAGGCCCACCGGAGTTGGCGACGATGCCGTCCCCCGTTCAGCGGTGGCTGATCCCGACGGCGAGCAGGACGTCGGCCGTCTTCGACTGCGTGTTGGCGGCCATGGGGTCGTACGGGCGGCGCTCGAACTGCGGGTCTTCGAAGTCGAAGCCGTACAGGCGCTGCGCCCCGGAACTGACGACTGCGACGCGCGGCTCCTCGGCGGCCCAGGGGGGCGTCGTGCAGTCCGTGGACCAGCGCGAAGTGGCCGAGGTAGGTGATCGCCAGCTGCATCTCTCAACCCTGCGCGCTGACCTGCCGCTCCGGCAGCGCCATCACGCCCGCGTTGGCGACGACCGCGGCGGCGGGGCCGCTCCAGCGTCGCAGAAGGCCCGGACGGATCGCAGGTCGGCGAGGTCAAGCGCGGCGGCCTCGGCGGTGGGGAACTCCCTGAGGATGGGCTCGGTGGCGGCCGGGTTCCTGGTTGCGACGACGACCTGGGCGCCAGCCCCTGCAAGGGCGCCGACGCGGAGTATCGGATTGTCTACGTCTCTCACGTCAACGACCACAAGCGCCGGAGGATCACGTCGCTGCCCAACCCATTCAGTGAGTCCGGCCTGACCGGTTATCAGATCGTCAGCACCGCGATGCGGCTGCGCTTCGTCCTGCCACAAGAGGAGTGACGGCCTTGCGCCGGTACCCGGTCCCGGCCGCCACCGGGTGAATGGATGGAACGTCCCGGCCGATTCACGGCTGGGCGGAGAATTCGTGAAGGGGGATCTCCCCGGCGTCCCGCCGTACCGACCGGACGCCGGCTACTGGTAGAGGACGACCCCGACCCGTTTTCGGTGTTCTGGCATAGTGGGCAGGCCGGTCCCGCCGAGTGCGGTTGCGACCCTGGGGCGCTCCTGGATTAGTCGTCGGTATCGAAGTCGAAGAGCAGCTGTTCCGTGGGCACAACCGCTTCGGGGAGCAGGTCTGCGGCGTGAGTCGGGTCTACCACGTCGTCTTCGGCTTCGTGGGGGAGCGCGTACTGGTCGGCAAGTCTCGCCAGGTGCAGGACCAGTGGCAGCCCGAGTGCGTCGCGATACTCCTCGCTGAACCGCTGCTGGTGGACGAAGGCCGCCCACGCCTCGGCGTCGTCTCCCGGCTGCAGGCAGGCGACGGTGAACTCCAGCAGGCTCGGGTTCCAGGCGTTCGCGGTGGGGCGGTACGCATCCCGCCCACTCGGGTTGACGTGCGGGGTCAGCTTGGCGTCGTCGTTGGTCAGACCGGTCTGCGTACTTGACTTGTCGGCCGTGCTGTAGAAGACGCGGCCCGATGCGTCGGGCTCCGTCGGCACCCAGAGCCCCTTGGCGATGCCGCCGCGCTGTTGGCCGGCGAGGTTTGCCGTGAGCTCCTCCCGTTCTGCCCACCACTGCGCCGTTTCGTCCCGGGTGGCGTCAGCGATCCGGACGATCCGCAGCCCCTTGCCGTACAGGCCGATCCGCTGGGTCGGACCGCCGTCGAGCCCGAGCTTGTCTCGCTCCAGCCCGTCGTTCCGCAGCCACGGCCAGCGCTTGCGGATGTCCTGGGCGTGGGCCAGTACCAGGGTGGGGGTGCTGCGCAGCCGGGACAGCGTGTTCTTGATGAACGCTGCCGTGAGGGCTGACTGGGCCGTCTCACTCCGCAGCTCTTCGGCCCGCACTCGCCCGGTGAGCGACTTCAGCAGTACCGGGTAGGGCACCCACTCCTGCATGTCGGCGCTTCGGCCGAGGACGCAGGTGGCGCCGGGACGGAGCAGCACCGCGATCGGGGTGAATTGCGGCTTGCCGGTCGGCCCGTCGCTCCGGCGTTCGACCAGGTGGAAGGCGACCTGGTTCAGCCTCTCCGGGATCAGCTCGCCCAAGGTGTGCTGGGGAACAAGCCGCAGGCCGAGCTGGCGGAGCGCGTCCGCCCATGCAGCCTCGGCCCGAAGAGCGGCTTCCTCAGCCGCCTTTTCCGGGTCGCCGTCGGTGTCCAGCGGTCGGATGAACTGGGTGACCAACCCGCCGTCCGCGCAGCCCAGCCTGATCGCGTGCTTCGGATCTGCACGCCGCCGGGGCCCACGGTACACATCGAGGCCCTCCAGCTCGACGATAGCGAGCTGGGCGCCGGGCACCTGCTCCCGCAACGCGGCCATCTCGGCGGCGACCAGCCGCCGCCGGTCCGCGATCGCCTCGTCGTGCTCGATGCCGATCCGCGGGACGCGGTCACGGCCGAGCGGTTCGCCGAGCGCGCCCAGCGGGCGAGCGTGGAGCCGCACCGTGAGCTCAGGCGTCTTCCACGTCCAGCTGCTCGGGCCGTGTTCGGCCCGCCCGTCGACCAGGCCGAGGCCCTTCTCGGCAGCGGCGACCAGCCGGTCGCGTTGACCGTCCGACTGGTAGAGCAACAGTCCGACGAGTTCGGCGTCGGGCAGTGCCTCGGCCATCGCCCGGCGGCGGGTCGCGGCGTTGGCTGCCGAAATCTGGCCGTGGGTGTCGAGGATGGCGGCGAGCTTCTCCGGCGAGGTCTCCTTCTTCGGGATGGCCGGCAGTTTACGGAGCTGCTTCTTCGGCGGCCGGGCGAGCCGGCTGCGCTCGAGGTACGGGGCCGGCATGAGGTCGGGAAGGAGTGCCTGTTCGGCCCACTCGACGACTCGACGGCGCTCGCTCGGCATGAGGCCGGCGTGGACCGAGTGGGATCCCATGGCCGTTTGGTGACCGACTGCGAGCTGGATCCCGTCGCGGCCGCTGATCCAGTGCTCGGCCTCCTTCACCAGTCGCTCCGGTGAGGGAATCTGGTCGAGCGCCGTGACAGCAGCCAGCATGCCGCCGGCACCGCCTTGGCGCCATTCCGTGGTGCCGTTGCGCCACTGGAGCGTGGCGACAGAGAAACGCGTGGACGAGGGTCCGTTCGGCACCAGGGAGGAGTCCGGCAGCAGGTACACCGAAGCTCCCTTGCGATAGGGAAGCCATACTTGACCGCTGACGAAGCGGCGAACCCCTGCACTGAGGTGGACACGGGGGACGGGGGAGAACGGGACAGTGCGGACGGTCACTCGGAGAGTGGCCGAGTAGTATGCGGGGGTACCGGTGCCGCGCTTGGTCCGGTACTCGATCGGCGGCCACGACATCAGCTCCGCGCCACCGCTGCCGGCGCCCCGGGCTCCGCCGAGACCGGCGACCTGATGGAACGCCAGCTGCTTTCCGCCGTGCTCGTATGGGGGCTGCGCCGCGATGCGGGCGGCGAGATGGTCGGCCAGCAGTCGGTAGACGTGCGGTGCGGGATTCGCGGTGCCGTTGCCGGACGGTCGCTGCTCGAGCAGGTCGACGGCCTGTGCCTGCCAGTGAAGGGAATCGGTGTCGAGGTCGTGGAAGCAGGCCAGCAGTCGCGAGGCGCTCTCCGGGTCCTCCGGGTTGCGCTGGAGGTTGCGCAGCCAGGCGGCGACGAACATGTTGGTCACGGGCTGGGGATAGGCCTGCGTGCAGTAGAGCCATGGGCGTTCGGCACCGAACGTGGCGGTGGCGTCGACCGTCACGATTTCGGGAGCGGTTGCCCGGAGGAGCTGGTTGATCTCCCTGGTCGGTACCCGGCGGGGATGCGGGCCGCGCCGCTGCGGCCGGCCACCGGCTCGGAGTGCGAGCAGTGGCTCTTCCCACGCGGCGGGCAGGGTGAGGCAGTGCATGGGCACGGCGAGGCGCTCCCGGCCGGGAACGGGTAGATAGGCGGCAGCCCTGATGCGCTGGTACTCCATGGTGTCCTCCACGGTGACGACGGGCGGGTTGAAGGTGTGAGGGCCTGGTCAGGCCATTCCAGTGAGCGCGCGGTACAGCGGTTCGTACAGCTCCTGGACGAGGGACTGGTCGAGCTCCGAGGGTTCGACGGCGTCCTGGTCCGCGGCCTCTCCGAAGTAGGGAGCGAGGACGGCGCGCATGCTGGCCAACAGGCTGGTGTCCGGGGTGTCCGTTGCCTGAAAGCCTGCTTCCCGAGGGGCGAAGGCGGCGTCGACGAAGACGACCCGGGCGGGCACTCCGCCGCGTACCAGTCGGCCGATGACCTGCCACATCACCACGAGTTGGTCCCAGGTGAAGGCGGTCTTCTCGTCCTCGCGCAGACTGGACCAGGCCATCCGTCGAGTCAGGTAGCGGGTCCACTGGCGGAAGGCGGTGCTGCGGAACGCGACCGCGGCCCGGTCGGGGCTGGCCGCGGCCAGCGCGGCCTGCCGGAAGCTGCCATCACGGTCTCGGAGTTGGCGCGTGGCCCAGTCGTTGATGGACTGGACGGCGAGAGAGATGTCGTCCGGTCGCGGGTGCGGCCGAGCGAGGAAGTACACGCTGCCGATCGCGGCCTTGCCCGAGCTCAGCACGATGTTGTGTCCGCGCTCCACCGCGAGCAGCGGTGCGACCAGGAGGTCTCCACCGAACTGGGGGAAGGTCCGGACATCGCCCCGGGGGAGGGTGCGGACGGTGGTGTCCTGCGGAAGCCTGGTCCAGGCGTGGTCGGCATCAGTGTCGTCGGAGACGAGCTGGGTGACGCGGCCGTTCCACTCCGGGACCTGGTTGAGGAACTCCGCGGCGAGGCGCGCCTCGTCGTAACTGCCGACCAGAAGCAGGATCCGACGCCGCTCCGGGTCCTCGATCTCGGCCAACTCTGTGTCCAGCATGCTGAGCGAACCCGGCAGACTGCGGTCGGGGACCGCGAGCTGTCGGAGCATCTCGAGCAGAGCCTGCGGACGCTCCTCGGGGTCACATCCGGACAGACGCAGGGGCCTCGGGCGGTCTCCGCCGGGCCAGTAGAGGAAATCCTTGCGGAACTCGGTGCCCAGCACGGCTGCGACCTCCTCCTCCCGGGGCCGAAGGACTGCGCCGACGTCGGTGTGCAGGTGGTAGCGGCTGGAAGTACCGGCCCAACTGGTCGCGGACATGAGCAGGACGTTGGGGCTCGGCCGGCCGTCCACGGCGCACAAGTCGCCCAGACGCACCAGCAGTTCCCGGCCCACCCCGTTGCAGTGGAAGAAGCGGAGCTCGCCGCTGCGGTCGCCGTCGCGCTCCCGGTCGTCAAGGCGGAACTGGAAGCCGAGGACGTTGCCCATCGGGGATTCGGGGATGACCGCCTCGTAGTCCTTGGGCGGCCTGCGGGAGAGCACGTTGGAGGCGTTCTCCAGGTGCAGCGCGGCCTCGACGCGGGGCCAGAGTGTGGTCATGAAGTCGAGCCGACTGTGCAGGGCGGCGAGGATCAGCGTGAACTCGAAGCGCCGGGCCTGGACATCGATTCGATCGAGTGCTCCCGATCCGCGGCCGACGAGGTTCTCCAGGGTGTCGCGCAGCCGGTCGCGGGTTCGGGCCCCGTGTGGTGCGTGCAGCAGTTCCAGGGTGAGGTGCACCAGCGTGTTGACGATCGGTGTGACCTTGTCGTCGCTGTCGGCTGGGTGCTCGTGCAGTGGGTCGTCCCGGAACTCATGCAGTGCGCGGTCCAGGACCTGGGCCTCCGGGAGTGGTTGCTGTCCCTTCTCTCGCCCGGGAAACCAGCTGTCGAGTAGGAGGTTGTGCAGTGTGAAGGCACTGAAGTAGTCGACGCTGATCCAGTTTCGCAGGCGTTCGTCCTTGACGAGGAGCGCGTAGAGCCGGTCAGTGGCGGCGCTGACCGTGTTGACCGCGTTGCTCCAGTCGTCGACATCGCGTGCCGAGAGCTGCAGTCGCCCGTCCCGGGCCATCTGCTGGAACTTGTGGACGGCGACCTCGTCGAACCACGAGTTCGGGGAGCGACCGACCAGGGTGCTGGCCGGCGCGAACGCGGTGTCGAGCTGCATCTGGACCCGGTCGGCCTCGTCCACGATGACGAGGTCGCTCAGCCTGCAGGCGAGTTCGAGGTAGCGCAGCTGCTCGTCGTGCTGATGCTGCGGGACCGAACTGTGCACCAGCCCCGCCGGGGTGGAGACCCAGACCTGGGCTTCGACCAGCTCACGTGCGCCGCGGTGACGAGGGCAGCGATCCCAGAGGGGGCAGAGTCGCCGCTGTGGCTTCGGCTGCTTGGCGGGGCGCGCGGCCGGGTCCTCCGCGTCGAGCCACGGGTCGCCGACCGGTGTGTCGGTCACGGTGAACAGCCCAGTGCAGGGGGCCTGGCGGATGCCGAGCGGTCGGCGTGCCTCCAGCCCTCTCAGGGCGTCCACCGGACAGGCACTGCTGAGGTAGGCGAAGCCCGGGTGGTCATGCCCGAGCATGGTCTCGGCGCCCGCGGTCGCGGTACGACGGTGCAGCCGGCTGATGTTGCGCTCACGGGTCGACTGGCCGAGGACCGGTGCGGCCCGAACCCCGAGCCGTTCGAACTGCGCAACCACCGCAAGGGTTTCGGCGACGTCGCTGACCACGATGGTGACCCGGCGGGCCGGTTCTCCGTTGACCACATGGTAGGTCAGGATGTCGCGGACAGTGGACTTGCCGGCGCCGACCATCCCCACGAGGTGGAGCAGCCGGTCGATCCGCAGCTGCCCTTGTTCGGTGAACCGCCCGAGCTCTTCGTCCCGGACGAGCAGCCTGACGCGTTCGAGTCGGTCGCGCCACCTGTTCGGGGCGCCGCCGGTCGTGGTGACCTCGGCGGCGTCCATTGCGTCGGCGGCCTTGGCCAGGTCGGTCCAGTTGACCTCGATCGGCGCGCCACGCCCGCTGGGGAGCGTGTCGAGGTCATGCGCGAGCGGCCGGACGCCGGTGAGCAGATCGTCGGTGAGCACCACTGAGTGCATTCGGTCGTCCACCCGGAAGGTGTACTCACCGGGGTCGGCGATCGGGGTGGTTCGGGTGGAGAAGTCGGGCGCTTGGCTGAGAACTTCCTCGAACACCTCGAACCGCTGGCTCGAGCGTGTCGGCTCGCGGCGGCGCGGCACCGAGTCCGGTGCGTCCAGGTCGTAGCCGCGGAGCTGCTGGGGCACCTCCAGGTAGGACGTGAGCGCCTCCAGCCATGTGGTCCGCCGGCGCAGGTCCCACAGTCGGTGGCGGGCGCGCAGGAGGCGCAGCCGTTGGGGTTCCGTGCGCACGTCGCCGAACACGTCGCTGTAGGGATAGCCCCCGAGCAGCGGCCAGACATCGAGGGCGGTGCGGCTTGGGGTCGCGCTCTGCAGGAGGTAGAGGCCCAGCTCGACATCGAGGAGATCGGCCGGCCGGAACTGGCCGAGGCTGTCCGGCCAGACCTCGCGGAGCTGCTGTGGCGAGCAGCGGTTGTGCCAGCCACGCCGGTCACGCATGGTCGTCTCCTTCGATGGGGGTGGCCGTCCGCTCGGGGCGGATGGCGATCTCGCTGCCCACCAGGCGCAGGAAGGCCCGGTCGTCCAACAGCTCGATGCGCCCGGCGAGGTCGAGTGGAACGTGGCACCGGAACTGCCGTCCGTAGGCCTCGTTCTCCTGAAAGCGGTAGTACGGGATGACGAGGAAGGCTCGGTCGTACGGCGGGTCGCTCAAGAACGGCGTGAGGGTGCGGGCGAGTAGCGCTGGGTTGACGCGGTCCTTGACGTCCACGGCCCAGTGCCGCCCGTCAGGCAACGGAACGCGCAGGTCGTAGGCGTCGAAGTTAGGCCACATTTCGGCCGTGATACCGAAGCGGCGGTGAAGGGCGGCTTGGAGGTCGGTTTCGGCGAGGCCCGGGCTTGTGACGAACATCCTTAGCGGGCGGGAGAGTTGGAACAGGCCGCCGTTGTCGGCACGGATCGGCTTGCCGTCTGCTCCGGTGCCGTCGCGGCGGCAGCGGTCGAGCTCGCACCTGTGTCCGCCGTCGATCAGGGGGATCATGAGGCAACGGCATCGTCCGCACTGCCATCCTGCGCCGTCCATCAGGTAGGAAGCAGGTACGGGCTCGTAGCAGCGCTTCAGGACGGAGAGCAGCAGCATGCCGCACTCCGGGTCGCCGCCCAGCAGCGCGAGTTCGGCCCCAGTGAGGACCGGCCTGGTGGTGAGCAGGGTCCGGAAGGCCGTGTACGCGCCGGGATTGCTTGCGGCCCGGCACGTGGCGAGGGCTTCGTGGACCACCTCGTTCTCGAACATTTCGGCGGCCGGATCGGCCGCGCTCACCTCCCATTCGAGGCAGAGCTGGCTGGGGAGTCTGGTCTCCGGATCGGAGAGGCGGTAGCTGGCATGCCGGGCATCTGCCGGCAGTTTCAGCGGCCAGTCGGACAGCGGGCGTACGCGTGCCCACCGGGCCAGGTCGGGGACACTGCCCGGGGGCTCGACACCGTTGCGCAAACAGTGCAGGACCAGGCGGTTGTAGGCGTTCTGCACCCTGGCGGGATAGACCGGGTTCGGTACGGTGCGCAGACGGGACAGATCGACCAGGGCCGTGGCGATCTCCCGCAGCAGCGCCTCGTCGGTGCCGGCGGTGGTGTTGTTGGCGTTCATGCGCTCTTCTCCTTGCTGGAGTCGCTCGTGGCGGCACTGACGCACCACCGGGACACCGGGCACTGCCGACAATGGCCGCCCGGCTGCGCCGGCCAGACATGGTCGTCCCGCCACGGGCCGGCGTAGCCATGCAGCACGGACCGTGCCTTCGCCAGCCGCTCGGGATCGGTGGGGTCGATCAGGCGCGGGTCCGAGCCGTCCGGCCGCAGGATCTCCACCTCCACGCGTGACCCGGACGGGTCGCCGCCGAGCGCTCCCGAGGCGAGCAATGTGACGGCCAGGGCGAGCTGGGGGTAGAGGTCCAGGAGGTCCTCGCCGTGCCGCGGGCGCCGACGGGTGGTCTTGAGCTCCCGCCAGATCCAGGAGCCGTCCTCCCGGTACAACAGGTCCGGCTTGCTGATGACCAAGGCCTGGGCCGCAGTGTCGTGAATCGCCCGCAGGGCCTCGGAATCGACCTCCTCGATCAGCCCAGAGTCCTGGAAGGGACAAGCGTCGACGTGGTGCAGCAGCATGGCGCGGCCGGCTGCGGCGTCCCCGTCGGAGACCTGCCATCGGCCGGTAGTCCAGTTGACGCCGAGCGGCGGCATGTCGGAGACCGAACACGCCCGGTTGCCGTGGCGCCGGTGGAGCCGGTCGAGCCAGTCGTGAACAGCCTGGCCCAGCTTGGCGGAGTCGGCGTACTCATCCTCCTTCGGCAGGTGCAGGGCCCGCAGATACGATTGCGCCGGGCAGGCGGCGTGATAACGCAGGTCGCTGACCGAGACCTTGCGCAGGGGTGCCGTGCGTGCGGAGAGACCGAGCACGCCAGGGACGCGGGGGAGCGCGGCGCAGCCGGTGAACTGCTTGCAACCCACGCATGCCGACCCGGGCCGCGCTGCCCCGCCGCGTACAACCTTCTGGACCTGCTGGCCGCCGTAGGTGTCGTAGTACGCCTTGGCATCCTCCGGACTGCCCTCGAACTGGACTGTTGACGAGCCGTCGTCCAGGCCGACCTCGACGATCCGGATCTGACGGGGCGGGGACGGCACTCCGGTCAGGGCGAACGGCTGCTTCCACTGACGCGGCCAGGACGCCTCCGCCCCGAACGCCGCGGCGTAGGCGGCGATCGCCACCTCCCCAGGCGTCGACGATCGGGCGCCAGCATGCCGAAGCCGCCGCAGCTCCCGGAGAGTGCCGTCCGCCGACCGGTACCGGCGCCACCAGGTGTACAACTCCCACCGGAGTCCGTTGTCGCGGCGGACCACCCAGTAGTCCCGGACCGGAACGAGCTCACGCCCGGCCTCACGGGCCAGATACTGGACCACCGCGTGCTCGGTGTAGGAGCGGTGCCCGAAGTGCAGCGGCCGCTTGCGGCCGGCCAGCGCGGCGAGCGCTCGGTCGGGTGACACCCCGTCGAACTCGACCAGGTCGAGAACCTCGGTAACCGGCCCGAGAGTGAAGTCCTCCAAGACCTCCTTGGGCAGCTGAGACGGCACCCGCGTCGTGACCGCCGGGCGGGCCTTGGCGGCGTCCCGGGCAGGACACGTGTGGTCCTCATCGCCCCCGGTCCCCGGACTGATCCGCACATGGCGGTCATCGCCAGTCATCCACTGCGGCCTGCGCCAGCGCGCACTGTCGCCCATGCCCTCCCCTTCCAAGACGACGGCACCGCACCTCGCCGCCCTGAGACGAGGGGGTACGCCGGGCTACGACCATAGCGCACATCCTTGGAAGTCTTTGGAGGGTTTTCTTGGAATGGCTTGGTTGATCTTGGAAATCGATGGACGGTGCACTACGCTGCCCCCATGGCCGCATCAGTCGAGGAACTCGAGAAGCGCCTCACCGCCTTGCGCGCCCAATGGCGGGAATCGCGGCGCGCCGGCGACAAGACGGCGAGCGCGCGCATCCGCAAGGAACTACGCGAGGTCGAGGAGGCCTGGGAGACCGCGCTGGACGAAGAGGAGACCACGGAGGGCTCGCCCGCAGGCGCCCCGCTCCTCCCGCAAGCGGAACAGCAGCAACCGGTCGGACAACCGAGCCACGGCGCGATCCCAGTGCGCGAGCAGGTCTACCAGTCGCTGACCGTCCTCGGCGCACCCGCCTCGCCCAAGCTCATCTCCTCGGTGTACGAGGCGTTCTTCTCCGAGCCGCTGGTCGCCACCAAACTCGCCTCGCTCCGCCGAGACGAAGAGCGCTCCTTCACCGCGCAGGGCTACTCTCGCCCCTACTACATCTGCGCCGCGCTCAACCACGACCGTCTCACCGCCGCACGCGGCCTACTCGCGGTGTCGGTCTGGCCGCTGGAGCGGCGCCTCATCACCCCGCTCAGCCCACGCGCGGACTTCCTCCGACACGCGATCGGCACCGCCGAACAGATCCAACGACTCAGCGACGCCGGGCACCCGCCCACCGACGCGGCCTGGCGACTGCTGCGCCGATTCGCCCTCACTATCCCCGGCGCCTACAGCGAGGACACCCGGCCGGATCCGGCTCGTGTCCTCTCGGCCGCGCACACCGAAGCCGCAGTTCACCAAGCCGAGGGTGACAGGGAGCGGACCGCGGCGGCCCGCCGTGCACGCGAACAACTCAGTGACGTCCAACAGCTTTTCGGCGCCCGGGAACTACACAATGCCCTTCGCAGTGCTGGGGGCTTCTTGTAGTTGATCTCTGAGTGTGGAGATCAGCAACGCCCCGAACCCTCCCAAAGACGAGACGATGCCCTCTCAGCAACTCGAACCTCCCGACCGGCTCTCCCGGCTGCGCGGCGACCGGCCGCCTCAGCCGTACAGTGCCCGGAAGATCACCGCGCTCACCGCGAATCCGGCCTGCTCGAGGCGGGCCGTCCTGGACGCGTCCGGGGTCGACAAGACCGCCCTGGCTCAGCGGATGGGCTACGAACCACGCTTCGGCCAGTCGCCGTTCGCCATCGCCCGCGAGGAGGCGTTCAAGGCCTTCGTGAAATGGGGAGCGTACGCGGAACTGATCAGGCTGCTGCGTGAGGAGCTCGGCGTCCCCGTCGAGGAAGCCAAGCTACAGGACCTCACCGACGTCGGCGGCATCACCACGACCGCCGTGCGCGAGCGGGAGACCCGCAGCCTCATCGAGGCCATCGCCGCCGGTGATCAAGACCGGCTGATCCTCCAGAACCCCGTGTTGACCCTGGAGGTGGCCGGCCAGCTGGCCTACCTGGAACCCGACGCCCTGACACACCGGATCGACGGGAAGTTCCACATCGTCGCGATCAGGTCCTTCCCTGCGATCGACGGCCAGGCCAACCCGACAGCGGTCGCCCAGACCGCGAAGCAGGCCGCCGTGCACGTCCTCGCACTGCGCCGCGCGTTTGCCGCTGCGGGCCTCGACACGGAGCAGATCGCCGACACCTTCCTGCTGGTCTGCCCCAAGGACTTCTCCAACCGGCCGTACCTTCGCCAGATCGATCTCCGTCAGGAGGTCGACGCGCTCGCCTTCCAGCTGACCCGGCTCCGCCGCGCCGAGAGCCTGGTGCGGGACCTGCCGCACACGGCTACGCTGGACATTGACCAGGACCCGGGTGAACTCATGGAATCGGTAGGGCGGTTACCAGCCTCCTACGTTCCCGACTGCCTCTCGTTCTGCGAGATGGCACGCTACTGCCGTGACGAGGCGGACACCCAAGCGTCCCCGGCCCGGCTGGGCAGCGCAGTGCGGAACGACCTGCCCGGCATCGACTCCACCAGCACGGCCCTCGCCTACCTTGACAGGCTACTGCCGCAAGGCGAAGAGGCGGCCGAGACCATCGAACTGCTCCTTGCCGCCGAACGCCTGCAGCGCCTGCGCCGAGGGGATGTCGCATGAGCATGCTCACCACGGTCGCCACCCTACGGGCGACCCAGACCGGCCGAGCCCAGCCGTTGACCACCGTCCGGCACCAGCACCTTGACGCGAAGCCGTTCGTGCTGGTGCCGCTCACCCTCGCCGGAGAGGCCTGCGCACCACTCGCCGCCTTGGCCGGCACCGACCCGCAACGCCCGAACGTGCTGACCGTACGTCAGCCGCGCGACAGTACCATGAGGTTCCGCTTCGTCGAAGAGCTCGGCGCCCTACTTCTGCCGTACCTTGAGGACTGCCGTGCCGAGACCGAAAGCTACACAGCCGGCCGGGGCAAGGAAGCGGAGGAAAGGGAACGCGCTCTGCGCGCACCCCAGCTCCTCGTCCCAAACGGCGAGGGCATCGCATACCTCCGCCTGCTCGGCCGACTCACGCGGCTACGCGCAACCGAAGGTCCGCACGCCGTCCACCCCGACGTGCCAACGCTCGGCAAATGGCTGACCTGGTTCGCCGACCAGGCGGAATTCCCCGGATCCAGCACCACACTTGCGGTGAGCCGCGTTCTCACCGCCCATTGGGCGACCGGCCAGAGCTCCGCCGAGGACTCTCACTTGGCAGCAGTGGTGGCCTGGATCGACCCGCCCGAGGGCCGCAGCGGTGCGGACGCCGCCCGGGAGACCGAGGACCCGCTGGTGTGTCCGCCTGCCGGCCCCGCCACAGACCCGGGCTTCGACGGTGTCCTCCACGACCTGTTCGCCCGCTACACGGAGACCGAAGGGAGAGTGAGAGAGCGAGTCGGCGAGCGGATTGACCAGGCGCTGCTGGGGCAGCTGCGGCCGACCTGGGACCTGATCTGGCGCGGTGTCGGCCTGGCACGAAACCTGCCCGAGGGTGAGCGCGTCGCCGCGCGATGGACCTTGGACCGCCAACTGTTTACCGACTACGCGGCCTACCTTGACGAACACGGCCACCCGCAGGGCAGACGCGACCGTGCCGTGGGAGCGGCGCGGCGTCTGGCACGGCTGGAGAACGCGGTCGCCCGGTACGAAGCCGAACGAGCCTATGACGACCCCCTGGTGATGGCACAGTACGAGCTGACAGGTGAGGCCTTCAGTGGGACGGTCGTCGCCCGCGAGGAAGACCGTTTCGTCCCCGGCGCCAGGTCCCCCCTCTGGCGACCGACCATCACCGTCCACACCGACCGCCCGACGCGTCTGAGCACAGGAACCAAGGTGACCTCCCCGGCACGGCCCGGCCAATCCGCCGAGATCATCGAAATGACCCCACACGGCGGAACCGACCTGGTGGTGCTCCAGCTCAAGGGCGGCTTCGCGAGGAAACAGAAGCCGCCCGCGCCACCCGGCACACTCGCCACAGTAGGCGAGCCGGTGACCTACACGGTGCTCGACCTCGGCACCATCATGGCGAAGCTGCCCGCTGAGGAAGACACCCCGTGGACCCACGGGGGCCCGCGCAAGCCCTACGAACCGACCGATGAGGACGCCGAGGAGGAATGGGAGTGAACAGCACCACGTCCGCGACGCCGGTCCCAGCCCAGCGCACCCCTGCCGACGACACATTGAACCCGGCCCTCCGCGCTGACCGCGCGGTCGCCGCGATCCTGTCGGACCTCGACACCGCCACCGGCCGCGGGGTCGTCGTCGACTCTCCGCCCGGTGCCGGCAAATCCACCCTGGTGAAGCGAGCCACCGGCCACCTCACCGAGGCTGGCCACCAAGTGATGATCGTCGCGCAGACCAATGAGCAGGTCGACGACCTGGTCGACAACATCGCCCGGGAATACCCGGATCTGGCGGTCGGACGCCTCCACAAGTCTGACTTCATCCTGCCACCGCGCGTCGCCCGACACCCGAACGTCAGCGCCGGCGACAAGGTCGAATCCCTACGGGACCTGCCCGTCGTGGTCTCCACAGCCGCCAAGTGGGCATACGTCGACGTGGAAAAGTCCGGGACCTGGCGATGGGCCATCGTCGACGAGGCATATCAGATGCGCTCCGACGCCCTGCTCGCAACCGGCCCGCTCTTCGACGCGCCCGAATCACAGGTGCTCTTCGTCGGCGACCCGGGCCAGCTCGACCCCTTCGCCACCGTTGATACCGACCGCTGGCACGGGCTCAGCTGGGATCCACTGCGCAACGCAGTGGACGTCACCCTCGCCCACGAGAAGAGCCTGCTCCGGCATCAGCTACCCATCTCATGGCGGCTCCCAGAAATGGCCGCACCCTTGGTGGCGCAGGCGTTCTATCCGTACTACCCATTCGAGTCGGGCACCACAGCGGCCGAACGCGTGCTGACCTACGGAAGCGTGCCCCACCGGCCGACGCTGGAAGACCCGGTGCTGGCCCAAGCTGCCGCCACTGGCTGGGGCTACCTGGAACTTCCCGGCCGACACACCCTCGACCACGATCCTCAGACCGCTGAGGCACTCGCCGCGACGGCGTCCCGCCTGCTCGAGCGCGGCGCGCTGGTCAACGGCGAGCCACTGACCGAGTCCCGAATCGCGATCGGCGCAGCCCGGACGACCCAAGTGAATGCGGTACGCGCCCGGCTGGCCGATCGCGGCCTCACCGAGATCACCGTGGACACCGCCAACCGACTCCAGGGACGGGAGTTCGACGTCACCCTTGTCTGGCATCCGCTCTCCGGCCGGGCGGACGCCTCCGCGTTCCACATGGAGACCGGACGCCTGTGTGTCCTGCTCTCCCGGCATCGGTTCGCCTGCATCGTGGTGGCCCGGGCCGGAATCACCGACCTGCTCGACCGGCATCCTCGAAGCAGCCCCGTCCACCTTGACGTCCAGCCGAAGTTCCCGGACGGCTGGCGAGCTCACCAAGTAGTAATGGCGCAGCTGGAGCACAACGAACACCGAACCACGGTGCATTACTGAGGTTTTCGTTCTGTTGTCGGTGGTGACAGGTAGTGATCCCCGCGGTATGCCAATGATGCGCGGTAAGCGCAGGGTGGGAGCCTGACCGCTGAGCGGCGGGCGTTTCGTGAACAGGTCCGACTGGAGGCCGGTGCCCGGTTCGAAGCGGGCGAGAAGACTGCGGGGATCGCCCGGGATCTGCGGGTCAGCGAGCGGTCGGTGGAGCGCTGGCGGCCGTCCCGGCCGGAGACAGGGGCCGGCACCACGCACCCCCTGCGTGCCGGGGCCTGTCACGGGCCCGGCACGCGGCGTGGCGCTCCCCGTCGTGTACGGGAGGCGATGTCGTTCGGCGCAGTAGCTGCCCACCGGTCAGGTGTAGCTGCCGCGCTCGGTTTCGCGCATCCGCGCAGTTGCGCCTTCGTCCTCCCGACCTGGCCCCCCGTGATCGCCCTGGCGGCGGCATGATGCTCAGGCGGCGGTGCGGTGCTCGTCCTCGTCGATGGCGTCGTAGAGGCGGGTGCCGAGGGCCCAGCTGGTGAGGATGCGCCGGTCGACCAGGATGAGGTCGTGGCGGGCGGCGAAGGCGGCAGCGTCGCGGGTGAAGCCGTTAAGTCCGATCATGACGGGTACGTCGGCGCCGTGTTCGGGCCGGGCGGTGCCGTTGAACGTCTGGACGTCCCGGGAGCCGACGGGTTTGTTGTAGTGCTTGCACTGGAGGACGACCTTGCGGCCGTGGTGGTCCCAGGCTGTGACGTCCGCGCCGAGGTCGCCGGAGCGGCCGGAGTGCTGTACCCGGGCGAACCCGTCCCGGACGAGCAGCGCCGCGCAGGCCTTCTCGAAGTCGGTCGGGTGCATCACGTCGAGGTGATGGATCGGGTAGGTCAGGATGGCCGGTTCCTCGTCCTCGTACGCCTCGTCCGCGTAGTGCACGTACCCGCGCGGAGCGAGGAAGAGCCATCCCACCGCAAGGACGGGAACCAGGACGATCGGACTGGCGATGAGGGCCGACCACCAGGGATGGCCGATGATCCAACCCCACACGTCTGTGCTCAGCCAGTTCCAGAACGAAGTGGTCAGCCACTGCCAGAAGACCTTGGCGGCGGCCACGGTCAGAACCGCTCCGGCGATGAACTTCAGCAGCGGGTCGAAGGTGCCGTCATCGCGCACTACCGTGCCCTCCCTGTCGGATTCGGTCTGCCGGAGCTGGGCCACCGAGTGGCCTGCGTCCCAGTGTTCGGGCGGGCAGGCGCAGTAGGTCGTGCAGGGCGACGCCGTGCTCGGCCCACTGCCGGAGGCGATCGCGGTCGACCCAGTGCACGCCGTGCCTGTCGCCCCAGGCCTTGGCGTCGCGGGTGAAGGACCCGTTGGTGACGACGACCGCGGTGTCGGCCCCGTGCACCGGGCCGGCGGTGCCGTTCACCTGGTACATCACCTGGGAGGCGACTTTGGCGCCGACCTTGGTGTGCTTGGCCTGGAGCACGATGCGGCCCAGGGCCGGATGGCGGCCGATCACGTCGGCGGCCTGGTCGCCCTGCTGCCCGACCTTGCGGGCACTCCAGCCGTCGCGCACCAGCAGATCCCGCAGCGCGTACTCGAACTCCTGGTCGTCCAAGGCGTCGATGCCTGACAGACCGAGCCGCAGCGTCGCCAGGCGCTCGGTGCGGCGCCGGTCCGCGGCCCGGCGGTGCATCCACCGTGCTACCGCGCCGACGACGGCCGCGACCGCCACGCTGGCGAGAACGGGCCAAAGCCGTACGGCCGCCCGGGCACCGGCCCCGGCCGCGGGGACAAGAAGGACGAGCACCGCGAGGGCGACAGCGCAGGCCGCGACAAGCTCGATGGTGCCGCGCGGCCGGCGCAGTCTGCGCCGCCTGCGGGCCATCAACGCCCCGCCGGGGCCGAGGCCGCCGGCGCGGGAGCCGGCGGCGGGGCCGCGTCGGCGTCGCCGAAACCGATGAAGTGCCCCCACAGCCACACCGCGGCGCAGATCCCGGCGATCGTCCAACCGCTCATCCTCTTCGCGCTCGCGCCCGGGCGCGGATTGCGGCGGATGTGGCTGTGCACGACGTGGAAACCCTCGGGTACCGGCATCGGCCTCTTCTCCTCTCCGTCGGCGAGCCGCGCAGCGCGGCCCGTCCCGCTCCCTGATGTAGCAGCGAGCCACGACAGGAACCGGCGGAACACCAGCAGATGATCAGGGGCCAGGTCGCGAACCGGACAACGCCGTCGCGTGCGTCGCCTCCCGCAGCCGGACGCGCGACGTGGCTGCTGGCCTTGCAGGATGAGGTAGGCCCGAAGAGCGCATGTGGGGAGGTGGGTGGTGTCCGGGCCGGCCGCTGTCGAAGGGAAGACGCATCCCAGCTGGGCGGACGCACTTCCGCGGTAGGGCGGGCAACCCGGTCATGGATATGGCGAAAAGTGGCGGCGCACACCGGTGGTGCACGAGCGGGGACGCCAGCGCCGGCGCAGTTGGTGCCCGATGCTCCTCCAACGGCAGCCTGGCGGCTTGCGGAGACCGACTGCCGACGGATTCCTTCAAACCGCAGCCCCGTGCGAGCCGTGAAACTAACCTCGCGTCAGTTGGGAAGAGGAAAGACGAGAGGGTGGAAATGGCGCCCGGCAAGAGGAGTCCGCAGCGTGGCGATCCGATCGCGCATACCCCGCACGACGAAGGCGGTGGCCTCGCACTGCTCGGCGGGCTGGTCGCTCTCGGCACCGTCATCCAGACCGCGGCCTGGATGTGGGGACACCCACTGGTTGCGGCAACGGCCCTGACAGGCGCCGCCGTCGTCCTAATCGGCCTGCGCCAGGCACTTCGACGCACCAGCCTCGGCCTGTTACTGCGCCGGTACCTCCAGCCACTGTGGGCGCTCATCCGCGAGGGTATCTCCGCACGCCTCGTCCGCGCTCGCACTACACTCACCGCAGCTGTCACCGATCGCATCGAACAGTGGGCTCACGAGCCGCTGCGCCGAGATGCACCGGCCGAGCCCGCCGCGTCGTATGTGCGGCGCCCTCATGACCACACGCTGGAGGCGTTCGAGGCCGCTACGCCGGTGCGGTTCGAGGAGATGTGCCGCGAACTGCTGGAACGCGACGGTTTTGCCAACGCGAAGCGGGTGGGCGGCGCCGGCGACCTCGGCGCCGATGTCGTCGCTGACGACCACCTGGGACGGCGCGTGGTCCTGCAGTGCAAGCGATATGCGAATGCCGTGGGGTCCGAAGCCGTGCAGAAGTTCAACGGCACCGCGCGGCCGGTCCACGCCGCCGCCGTCCCCGTCGTCGTCGCGCTCAACGGCTTCACCGACCCCGCGGCCGACTTTGCCACCCGGCAACGGATCCACCTCGTCGACCGCGAGCGCCTCGCGCGCTGGGGCGCAGGCCGGCACCTCTACGACGTCCTGGAGATCGAGTGCGGCCCGGGGCGGCGGACCTGATCGCCGGCTGCTACTCACCGGGTGGCCCGTACCAGTAGCGGTGTCGTCGCGTCCCTCATCCCGAGAACCGGCTGATGTTGTCGGCACCGGGAACTAGGCTTTCGAGACCGCCATCGATAGGGGGCTTCGTGTACGACAACCCGCTGGCCGCCGACGTCCCGCTCGGCCCGTTCGAGGGGACACCGGTCACCGTTCACTCGGCCAAGGGCAGGAATGCCAAGCTGCACAGCACGACGGACTGCTCCCAGCTCCGGACGGCAGCGGTCACGGAAGCCAGGGTCCTGCTGGACGCCGCGACGGTCGGACGGCTGTGCGCCCAGTGCTGGCCCTGGGGGCCGTGGACGAGGTCGGGGAGCGGGCTGGGTGTCTTTCTGCGGGCGCTCGGCGGGAGTGGGCTGCTGTTCCAACTGCAGTGCTACGACGGGCCCGACGAGGACGTCGACTGGGACAGCGGGGAGGTCGAGGCCGCAGCCGGCTTTCTTCACTCGGTGACCTCGTACGAGAACGAGGACTGCGACGAGGACGGCGAAGCCCGTGACGAGGACGTCCGTCACGACGCCGCGAGGCTGCGGGACCGTGTGCTCGACCGGTGGCGTGCAGCGGCCCAGAGCTTGCACCGGGCCGAAAGCATCGCGGCGGTGTTCCCCTGGCTCGAGGACTGGGCGAAGCCGAAGCTGATCGCCAAGAAGCAGCACCTGGAGGAACTGCGCACCCACGCGGCAACGTTCGTCGACCCGGCAGGACTCCTCGCCGGCGCGGCCGCGGCCGGCATGAGCGAACCCGACCTCCCGGTGAGCGATCCCGCGTTCGGAGCGCTCGGCAAGAGCAGCGAGATCGCCAAGGGCCTCGCGGAGCTCTGGCGCGACTGGCAGCACGAAGCCGCGGGTAACCGGAACGGCTCCACCCGGCCGTCCTATGTCGTGGCGAACCTCATGCACGGAATCCGGAGCAACCGCAAGGGGTACGACCAGACCCGCTCGGCCGCCGAACAGCTCGTCGCCTCCTGGGCGGAGCACGCTCGCACCGTCGTCGCCGCCGCCGATCCCGCGTCCACGCAACGGGTGAAGGTGACGCTGCGGGAGATCAAGGAGAGGACCCCGCACCAGCCCGAGCACGGCTTCCTCCACGACATCGACTCCTGGACGCTCGGCGTCCTGGTTACCCACCTCACCGACGCCGACTGGGGCCGCCGCACCCTCACCCTCCGCGTCCCAACACTCGTCGCGGACCGACTCCTCACCAACTCCTGGCCGCTCGCCTGCGAAACCCTCGACGACGACACCGCGCCTGCGAACGGCGACGCTCACGATCCCACGAGCCACATTCAGCCCGGCGTGTTCGACGACACCCCGATCCTCGAACGGCGGCCGGTCACCGTGGAGCACCTGCGTGCCCTTCGCGCCTTCACGCCCGACGCCGATCAGCTGTTCATCGTCTTCTCGACGAGCGGCGGCGCCGAGGTCCTGCCGTTGAGGCCCTATCTTCATGCACGCCCTGAGGAAAGATCACTCAGCCGTGTGGCCATACTCGAACCGATGTCCACCATGATCGGTACGACAACGGCTTCTCAGCGGTGACGACGACCAGGAATGACCCCACGTCGCGCAACGCCTGCGCATGGGCGAGTAACTGCCCGGCCACTGTCTGGCGGTTCCTCCATCCGCTCATCTCGGCGGTGACGTCCAGCAAGTAGACGGTACCGGGCTGGGCTGGCAGAAGGGTGGCGTCCGGGGAGTCCGGGTCTTCCCAGTCAGGGCTGACCTCCTGTATGGCCAGCGGTTCTTCGCCGTCGACGCGGGCCTTCTGGGCCACCTCCCACAGGGCACGCAGACCGACGGAGCGCTTCCCCAGACCGGCTGCGCCGTCGATGACCGCGAGCGCGGGCCCTTCGCCGGTGAGCCGGGCAACGAGCTCGGCCACAACGGGCTGGCCGGAACCCGTCAGTACACCGTCGACCCACGCTAGACGCACAGCGTCGAGATCGGCAGCCGGGACGTCGGACGCGGGCAGGAGTGGCTTGGCCGTCATGGTGACCGAGCCCCCCGCCACGATGATCTGGGAGCCGGTGTTGCCGCGAACCGACACTCGCAAGCCGGCCGCCTCGACGGGCCGGAGCACGGTCGCCGGTCCCTGCGCCGCGCCGTCGGTGGGTGTGTGGTTGTTCACCGGCCCGACTCCGGGGGCCGGTAGTGGATGCCGCCGCCGGCGTTGATGGCGCCAGAGGCGATCACGACCTGGCTGTTGGTATTGTGGTGCACGCTCGTGCGGGCTTGCGGACCGCCCTCGGCGGCCGCCACTTCCGCCGACCAACCCGACCGGACCCGCCGCTACGGCTCCGACCTGTCCGATGCGGAGTGGGTGGTCGTGCGGCCGCTGCTTCCGGTCCCGGCCTGGATGAATGGGCAGGGCGGCCGTCCGGAGGGCTTCTGCCACCGGCAAATGTTGGACGCGGTGCGCCACCTGGTCGCGGAGGGCGTGTGCCGGGCGAGCCTGCCCGCCGACTTCCCCAAGTGGCGGGCCGTCTACCGGTTCTTCCGCCGCTGGCGCGACAACGACCTCATCAAGGAGCTCTACGGTCGGCTGCGTAAGCGCCTGCGCGAGCTGGCCGGGTAGCCCCCGGCAGCCAAGGACGGCGCGTCTCGGCAGGCGCGGTCGACGCCCGCCGCGGTGAAGGCCCGGCAGTTGTTGCGGTTGTCAGGCATGAGTAGGCCGGCGGCGACCGCGAGCCGACTGTTGGTGTCGATCACTACCTGCTGGTTGGTAGAGAACTGGGTAGTTCATGCTGCAGGCCGCGATCGTCCGGTCCCGGGTCGGCGCGAGGGCGCCGTCCACGATCAGTACGGTGTCCTGCCGTGGCCGCCGTGTCGGCGAGATGGCCAGCAGCGGTGCTAGGTGGTCCAGCAGGCGGTCGCGGCGGATTTCAAGATCACGAAGAGTGGACCAACCTGCCGTAACGTCAGGTTGGTCCGCCAGCAGGTGGCAACCAGCAGCACCCTGTCCTTGAGACAGAGCCGCTACGGCCGACCGCGCTGGACGCCACCACCACGACGGCGGACCAGGCCAGTTGTGCCGGAACTCTGCGGAGTGACAGGATCTGACCTGCAGCCCGAACGATGGGCGTGGTCGTCTTCCGGGAGGGGCGAACGTGTCAGCATCAGAGCACGTCGGGGAGTACTTCACCCTGCTTGAGGTCGGATCCCGTGCCGGAAGCTTCGGCGTCGTTCGCAAGGGGATCGACAGGCGAGACGGCTCCTTTGTGGCCGTGAAGTTTGTCAATAGCCAGGCCGACGAACTGAGCCGACGGGTCTTTGAGCGCGAGTGGCGCACGCTCAAGGACCTGTCACACCCCAACATCGTTCCCTACCGCGACTCCGGCATCGACGAGGCTGGCAGCTACTACATCGTGCTGGACTGGGTCGAGCGCAACCTCGACGACCTGCTCGCAGATGCCGGTCCGTGGCAGTCGTGGGATCGCCTCGCGAAAGAGATCGCTCTCCCCATTGTCGACGCGATGGCGTATACCCACCTCAAGCAGATTGAGCATCGCGATCTGAAGCCAGCGAACATCCTGATCACGTCCAGTGGGGTCGCGATGTTGGCGGACTTCGGCATCTCCAAGATGCGCGGCGATGACGAAGAGACCGTCAACACGGTCGCCGACTGGCACTCGCGGCCTTATGCACCACCCGAGATCAACGCCGACATCCGCTACGTGCGTGACGTCTACTCTCTCGGCGTCCTTCTGATTCAGTGCATGAGCTCCTCACGCCTCAAGACGTGGCATGACGTCGAGGAGGCCGTCTTGGACATCGACGTTCCGCCGGAGGTCCGGCGAATCCTGACCGCCTGCGTGGCACGTGTTCCGAGTGACCGCCCGAAGAACGCCAGCGACCTGCTCGCGGCGCTCACTGCCGCTCAGAAGCACCATGTCGCGAACGCAGCGGCGGCATCGCCAAAGCCGATCTGGCTGCGCATCACGGGTAACGCAGCAACAGCACTGGCCGGCGCACCTGAGAAGCGCGTGGAGGCTCAGACCGTCGTTCAAGCCGACCTTACCGGAGACGTTCACGCAACGTTCCTGCTCGACCGTGACTCGGGAGAACCACAGCGCGACAGCGTCTTCATCATCGGTGACTCGTGGCGCTTCAACATCAAGCCTGACGCAGACGGCGCCGTGATGGTGTCAGCGCGACAGATGGAGCTGCAAGCGCTGGAGGGGTATCGGCGTCGAGGGTTCCTACTGCCGAAGAGTTACGCGTGGACGTTCTATCGGCCAGCGAACATCGAGGCTGCCAAACAGGCGATGGCCGACTTGATCCATGGCCTCGACGAGTTCTACGCCGAGAAGGCCGAGCAGATCGCTGCTGGCACGGTCGATCGAGCCGGCGACGACCTCTTCGACACCTGGCTCCGGATCCTTGCCGCCCGCGAAGAGCTGGCGCGCGGTGAGAAGAAGCCTCTTCCATACCAGCGCTTCAAGGTCCGGGGGCGCGAGGCGACCTTCACACTCGCGGAGCCGGTTGAGCAGGACCTCATCAACACCGAGTGGCGCGTCAAGGACCAGTACACCGACCGCCGTTTCGGTTGGGGCGAAGTCGTCGAACACGATGGAGACACCCTCGTCATTCTTGGCAATCGGTGGGAAAGCATCCCAGATCGCGGTTTGCTCGTCCCTCACATCGGGCCGGACGAAGTAGCCATCGGACGCCAGCGCGAAGCAGTCATGTCAGTCAAGAACGGTTCGGCGGCGCGGCCGGAGCTGCGGGAGTTGTTGCTGCAGCCAGAGACCGCATCGGCCCCGATGCCGGTGGAAGTGACCGACTGGAGTCGCGATCTCGATCAGCGCAAGCAAGAAGCAGTCAGGGCCGCGCTCGGTGCCAAGGATGTGTACCTGGTGCAAGGTCCGCCAGGTACCGGGAAGACTAGCTTCATCGCTGAGCTGGTGGAGCAGTGCCTGCTGGCCAAGCCTGATGCTCGCGTTCTCATTGCTTCCCAAACGAACGTTGCGGTCGATAACGCCCTCGAGAAGCTCGATCAGGGCGGTTTCGCCAGCCTGGTCCGTCTAGCCAGTGCAGATCAAAGCCGCGTCAGCGAGCCGGTGCGCCACCTTCTGCTGGACGCCCAAATGAGGAAGTGGGCGCAGTCTGTCCGCCGCAAGGCGGAGTCGCACCTCAGCGCGCAGGCGGAGGCGGCCGGTATTTCGGGATCGCACCTGCGGGCAGCTCTCGCGCTGCAGCAGCTAGCTACGACCCTCCGAGAGATTGGAGCACTGCAATCGAGGGTTAAGGACGAGGAGGCGCTTCCCGAGCAGACAGAGCTCACGACCGCACTGGGGTCATCGGACTCAACCGCCTCCGTACAGGAACGCGTCGATGGCCTGATGGACCTCCGCGATGAACTCTTCGAGGAAGCCCAAGCAACTCTCGCCGGCGATCTGACATTGTCACTCAGCATGTCTCCGGAGGACGCACTCAACGCGGTCGATGTTCTCGTCGGCGAAGGCACTGAGTCGCGCGCGCTGCTGACGCATCTCCGGCTTCAAGGAGAGTGGCTCCAGCGGATCGCATCCGACCAACGCCTCGCAGCGACGTTCCTGGATCAAGTCAGTGTCATCGCCGGTACCTGTACGGGCTTTCTTCGGCACCCTGCTGTGCGCCATCTAGACATTGACCTCTGCATTGTTGACGAGGCGTCGCGGGCAACATTGACTGAGGCGCTGGTGCCAGTGTCTCGGGCCAACCGCTGGATCTTTGTCGGCGACACCAACCAGTTGCCGCCGACCGATGAAGAGCTGCTCCGTAGTAAGGAACTCCTCGATGAGCACCAGCTCACCAAGACGGACATCCAAGAGACGCTCTTCCAGCGGCTCGCCACCCACCTGCCGAAGCACTCCCAGATCCTGCTGAACCAGCAGTACCGCATGGTTCGCCCCATCGGCGATCTGATTAGTTCCTGCTTCTACGGCGGAAAGCTGGTCTCGCACCGACAGACCGGTCTGTTGGGCTACGACCGGGCGTACGGCAAGCCCGTCCTGTGGATCGACACGTCATCTCTCGGTCAACAGCGTCGTGAGTCAGCGCCGCAGGGCACTGCGACCAGCTACGCCAACCGTGCTGAAGTGCGCGTGCTCATCGATCGCCTGAAGGTGCTGAACAAGGCCATCGAACACAACCTGATCCAACCTCCGAGTCCCGGCACCCCCTTGGACGTGCTGGTGATCGCGCCCTATGCCAGCCAGGTGACGGAGATTAATGTGCAGCTCGCCGCGATGCGCAAGCGACTGCCCTATCTCGCCATGACCGTGATGTCGGTTGACGCGGTTCAGGGCCGCGAGTCCGACATCGCCATGCTCTCGGTCACCCGGAGCAACAGTACTGGGCAGCTTGGCTTCCTTGGCGCGGACTACTGGCGCCGTATCAATGTCGCGCTGTCCCGCGCTAAGTACGGCTTGACCATCGTCGGCGACGCCGGGTTCATCAAGGGTACGCCTGGTGCCCTTCGGAACGTGCTGTCCCACATCGAAACGCACCCCGATGACTGCGAGATCAGGATGGCCGACCGATGAGTCTCACCGCATCAGAACAGATCCGGCGGCGGTTCGGAAACAAGAGGCCTGGACTGGAGCTGCTCGGGCTGGTCGAGGCCGCGGTACCCGTCACGGTTCTCCGCGTGGACGTGCTTGCTCAGGAGCGCAAGCAGCTGCCGCTGCTCGACGAGTTCATCATCCAGTTCGTGCACGAGGGCGTGCGTACGATCGATGAACTGGCGGCGTTGCTCGGGCTTGAGCACGAGCAGGTGCTCAACGCCACCGCCGAGCAGATCAGCGAAGGCAACATCCGCCGGAGTGGCGGACATCTCGCCCTGACTGCGCAGGGGATCGAGGTTGCTCGGACCCTCGCCGCTATCCAGCCGGTCTTGAAGCAGTTGCCTGTCCCGTTCGACCGCATCGTCTGGAGCATCAAGAACTACGCCCAGATCGGCCTGATCAATAAGAAGGCGGCGGAGGAACATGGGTACCTCCTACTCCCGCGTAAGAAGCAAGCCAGTGTCGCACTGACGGACCTTACGGTCGAACAGTTCAACGAACTGATCCGCGACCGCGAAGACCGTGAGCGGCTCATCGAGATTCTCCGCATCCGCAAGATCGCATCCCAGACCCAGCACCTCTACTTGCCGGCACAACTTCTCGTCTACGGCAACCCAGAGCAGGGCGAGGTCGAACTGGAGCTATGCATCGACGGCGAGCTCCAACCGGCGCACGGGCTCGAACTCGCTGCCATTGGTGCTGCCAAGAAGCTGGGGTTCCAGGTCGGTCAGCCGGAGCCCCGCCCGACTCTCAGCCTGGAGCTCGAGGAGGTCCGTGTCCCGGCCGAGCAGATCGAGGCACTTGTTCAAGGCGCCGCGAAGATGCCTGACGGAGGCACGCCAGCGACCGAAGCGCCGCAGAAGGTGACGGAGATCCCCGTCCGGAGCGTCAGCATGCTGGAGCACCCCGATCACCTGAACGCCGCGCTCGACTCGGCCCGGAAGCGAATCCTCATCATCTCCCCGTGGGTTAGGGGCGGCGTCGTAACTACTAACTTCGTAGAGAGGCTTGAGCGTCGGCTGCGTACGGGCGTCGAGATTCACATCGGTCATGGCATCGGTCCAGACGACCGAGACAGCGACGAGTGGGCGCTCCGCAAGCTGCGCAATCTTGCCCAGCGTCACGAAAACAAGTTCCACTTCGTGCGACTGAAGAACACTCACGCCAAGATCCTGATCTACGACGGGATCTGGATTAATACCAGCTTCAACTGGCTCTCCTTCAAGGGCGACCCGAATCGGACATTCCGCATGGAGGAAGGCACGCTTGTGCAGATCCCGAGTGAAGTCGACAAGGCATACAAGCAGTACATCGAAGTGCTGGAGACTGACGCCAAGCCGTAGCTCCCGGCGTCGGCAGGCACGGGCTTCCAGACAAGTCACGGGCGTAGAGAACTGCATGATCCTGGAAGTCCGTCCCGCGTTCCGCGCAATTCAGCAGCCTGTAGGATCGAATCTGGGGTCTGACCTGGGCGGACAGTGCCCTGGGACAGTAACGGTGACTTCGACCCGCGACTGATCCCGATGAACGCACAGCGCCTGGCCGGCTTCAACGAGCGGATCCTGGCGCTCTACGCGCGCGGCATGTTGGTGCGCGACGTCCGCTCCCACCTTGCCCAGATCTTCGGCGTCGAGGTCAGCCACGGCAGCTGTAGTTCAATGAAGGCGTGAATGGAGCGGATCGTTTGGCCGGGCGTTCTCTGCCAGCGCCGAGGGGGAACGGTATGAGGCGCTCCGCCGGGAGCTGATCGGCACTATCGTGAAGGTGTGAGGCAAATCACTCTCGAACTCCCTCTCGCGCGCTGCCTCTCACGCACCTCTCACGGACTGGGAGTCATGAGATGTCATCAGGCGTCATGCGTGATGGACGAGGTGAGCCCTGACCTGCTGAATTCGGACTGTTGAGTATCAGCCGGACGCCAGTTCGACAGCTGGGGATCAAAGGGGATGTGGGCCCTGAGGGATGGATGTAACCTTAGATCATCGGGGGAGCTGTTCCAGGACGGAGGGACGTTTCGTTCTGTGGAAGCCGGGTCATGTGAATCGATTTGTTGAGGAGTCCACTCCGGGAGTGCCGTGCGGCTTCCTTCGCCGCTGGCGTATTTGCTACCGAGGGGCGGCCCTGACGTGTGGAGTGCCCCGCGTCGGGCCACCTCTTGATTCTGTCAAACTACCAGTTTCTGCCGCCTAGTTGTTCAGATCGAACACCGCGGTGACCGGTGCGTGGTCGGACCATCGCTCGGCGTGGGTGGCGGCGCGTTCGACGTAGGCCTCGACGCACTTCTTAGCGAGGATTCCAGTAGCGATAATTAGGTCAATCCTCCAGCCGGAGTCGTTGTCGAAGGCGCGGCCGCGGTAGGACCACCAGGTGTAGGGGCCGGTGCGGTCGGGGTGGAGGGCGCGGAGAACGTCGACGTAGCCGGCCTCGTCGTAGACGCGGGAGAGCCAGGCGCGCTCCTCGGGGAGGAAGCCGGCGGCCTTCTGGTTGCCCTTCCAGTTCTTGAGGTCCTCGGGGCGGTGGGCGATGTTCCAGTCGCCGCAGACGACGACCTCGCGGCCGTCGGTGGCGGCGCGGGTGCGCAGGGCGGTGAGGTGGACGAGGAATTCCGCCATGAAGCGTTCCTTCTCGTCCTGGCGCTCGGTGCCGACCTCACCGGAGGGGAGGTAGAGGCTGGCGACGGTCAGGCCGGGGAGGTCGATTTCGACGTACCTGCCCGAGTTGTCGAATTCCTCCGAGCCGAAGCCGATCGCCGTACGCTGCGGCTCCTGGCGGGAGAGGATCGCGACGCCGGCCCGGCCCTTTGCGGCGGAGGGGGCCCAGACCGCGTGCCAGCCGTCCAGGTCGCGCAGTTCGACGGGCAGCTGCTCGGGCTCGGAGCGCACCTCCTGCAGGCAGACCACGTCGGCCTCGGTGCCGGCCAGCCATTCGACGAGGCCCTTCTTGGCCGCTGCCCGGATTCCGTTCACGTTCACACTCGTCACCACGATCACCCGAGCAGCCTACCGACTGGACGTTCCCGGCCGGAACCGTGACGCGCGGGGCCGGGTGGCCGGCGCCGGAGGACGTGGATGGTGACAGTGACTGACAGGACCTGTCGTGAACGCGGCATGAAGATGTGCGGCGGTCCCGTCAAGCCGCGCCATTGGTCTTGACCATCTTCGGACGGAGCGCCTAGGGTCACTTACTGCAAGGACCTTTAATAAAGAAGGACGGATAAAGGCCCGCTCTCCCACCTGCCGCAACAGCGGGCAGTGGGCTCGGGATCCGCCCTCCTTGTCAGCAGGGCGGACGGCATCAGGGTGGAGGACGCGGTGGGAACGACAGGACGGCTTTCTGCGGTGCCGGAGCCGAAGTACTGGCACCTGCGCACGGTGCTGCTGCGGGCCATCGACTCGGAGTTCTCCACCGGTCAGGTGCTGCCCAACGAGCGCGAGCTCTCGGCCCGCTTCGGCGTCGCCCGGGCCACGCTGCGGCAGGCGCTCGACCAGCTGGAGCTGGAGGGCCGCCTGGTGCGTCGCCGGGGGATCGGCACCCTGATCGCCGCCCCGCGGGTCGGCGTCCCGGTCAGCCGGCAGGACGAGGGCTGGCCCGGCGCCGCGCGCAGCCAGTCCTGGCGGACGATCGACTGCACCACCGCACCCGCCTCCGCGCAGCTGGCGAAGGGCCTGGGCATCGCCGAGGGCGCCACCGTGCACACCGTGCGCCGGGTCCGCCTGGTGGAGGGCCGCGCGGTGGCCAGCGAGTCGCTGCACGTCCCCGCCGCCACCCTGCCGCACCTGCCGGGCTTCCGCGCCGAGAGCGACCGCGCCCGTTCGGTGCTGCGCCAGCTGGAGCGCCTGGAGGTGGACGGCGAGTCCCGCTCGGTCGAGCTGGGCGTCGCCGAGGCCGAGCAGGCTGCCCTGCTGGAGCGCCCGCCCGGCGCCCCGGTCCTGGTCATGACCACCCAGTACGCCGCGGCCGGCCGGCTGGTGGCGCTGGCCGTCTCCACCTACCGGGCGGACACCTGCAAGCTGACCTTCGGCGAGGCCGGCCTCGTCGAGGTCACCCCGGTCGCCCCGGCCGGCGCGACGGCCGAGGTCCGTACCGCCTCCTGAACCATTCTCCGAACACCCTCAGGTCGAGGCCCGGACGCCAACTGGCGTCCGGGCCTTTGCCGTTGGCGGCGTAGCATCGGAGGCTCCGGCGAGGTGGGGAGCGGGACGTGAGCCTGGCGGTGGAGCGGTGGGTGACCTTCGGGAGTGCTCACCCGTCCCGGATCCCGGGACGGGCGCCGTGACGGTGGAGTGGTTCCGCGTCCGGCCGGTGGAGGTGATCGAGTCGGAGGGGTACGAGCCGCGGGACACCTGGGTGTGGGAGTTCCGTGACGGGCACCTCGACACCCGTGGAACGGTGCTCGCGGTCGTCGTGCCCGAGGGCGGGCCCTGGGAGGAGGCGGTGGTGAGCGTCCCTCCGGACGTCGACGCGCTGCCGGTCGACTTCGTCCGCTGGGCGCTCGACATCGCGGAGCGACGACTGCGGGGGTAGCGACGGCTGCGGAGGTGACGTCGCCTGTGGGGGTGACGTCGCGACACCCGCGAGCCGCCCCGCCCGCGTCCGGCCCGCGTCCGGTCCGGTGTCAGGCCCGGGGCGGGTCCACCGCGAAGAGCTGCTCCTCGACGTGGTCGAGGGCGACGCGCAGGGCGCCCATGGCGACCACCTCCGAGCCGAGGGCTGCCAGGGCGACCTCCGGGGCGCGCAGGGTGAACTGGGCCAGGCGTTCGCGCAGCGGGTCCAGGACACCGTCGAGGCCGGCCGCCCAGCCACCGATCACCACCAGCTGCGGGTCGATGGCGAGGACGAGCGCGGCGACGCCCTGGACGAGGCGGGTGAGGAAGCGGTCCATGGCGACCTTGGCCACCTCGTCGCCCTCCCGGGCCAGCCGCAGCACGCGGGCCACGGCCGCCTCGTCCAGCGGGTTGAGGGGCTTTCCGGTGGTGGACAGCAGGCGCTCGGGGGTGACCTCCTGGCCGAGCAGGTGCAGGGCGCCGATCTCGCCGGCCGCGCCGCCGAACCCGCGGTGCAGCCTGCCACCGATGAGGGAGCCGGCGCCGGGGCTGAGGCCGGCCATCACGAAGACGACGTCGTCGGCGCCGACCGCCGCGCCCTGCCAGTGCTCGGCGATGGCGGCCAGGTTGGCGTCGTTCTCGATCAGGACCGGGCAGCGGAACGAGCGCCGCAGCCGGGCGCCGAGGTCCAGCCCGGTCCAGCCGGGCATCGCGGTGCCCAGTTGGACGGTGCCCTCGCGGTCCACGATGCCGGGGGTGCCGACGCCGACCGACCACAGGTTGTCCCGGGAGATGCCGGCCTTGCGCAGCACCTCGGCCACGGCGGTGCGGACGGCGGCGAGCCGGTCCTCGGCGTCGAGGGTCTCGTCCACCGGCTTGAAGTGACTGCCCACCACCTCGCCGGTGAGGTCGGCCAGGATGACCCGGATGTCGTGCACGCCGATCTCGATGCCGAGGATGTGCCCGGCCTCGGCTCGGAAGCGGAACCAGCGGGCCGGGCGGCCGCGGCGGCCGGGGCCCGGCTGGCCGTCCTCCCGCGGCTGCTCGACCTCGGAGACCAGTCCGGTCTCGACCAGGCCCTCGATCACGCCCTCGACCGTCGGGCGGGAGAGCCCGGTCTCGCCGACGAGCTGAGTGAGGGTCACGGAGTGGCCGTTGCGCAGCGCCCGGAGCGTGACCGCCGCGTTGATCCGCCGCAGCAGCGAGGAGTCTCCTCCGGTGAGCCGATCCGCCAATGCGATGCCCTTCGCCGTTCGCGCGACTGCCCTGGCGCGCGGTGTCGAGTGCGCGGTGCCCACCGAATGGCCCGCGGGGGTGCGCCCCCGAAGAACGCGGCACGGCGGCAGGGGGCCGCCTGCGCGAGGGCCGGAGGACACACGGAGCCTACCCGGGGACGGGGCCGGGCGGCGAGGATCCTCGCAGCTCATCCAGGCTTCGGTATCGAAATGGTACGGACCGGGTGGCGGTGCGTGATCCGGACTTCACCGCTCGGCCACGGTGGGCCGCTGGGCGAGCCGCCGGAGCCGCACCGACCGGAGGGAACGCTCCGACAGCAGCGAGCCGAGGCTGCGCCGGGAGTCGGCCGACAGGGCGCTGAGGGTGGAACAGGCCGCCCTGATCGAGCCGATGGAGCCGAGGGACAGGACGGACCCGATCGAGCCGATGGAGCCGATCGATCCGATGGAACCGATGGAACCGATGGACCCGATCGATCCGATGGACAGGATGGAACCGATGGAGCCGATCGACAGGACGGATCCGATCGACCCGATGGAGTCGATCGACAGCAGTGATCCGAGGGAGCTGAGGGAGGCGATGGACCCGCGGGCGGGTCGGGCCGGACGCGTGGAAGCGGTCATGGCCCTTGAGCCTAGCCAGCCTCACCCCCGGGCGCCGCCCGTTGGTCCACCCGGGCTGCGAACAGTCGCTGCCCGAGCAGTGCCATCGGGTGCCCGTCCTCCGGCAGGGTCAGCACCGTCGGGCAGCCCGCGGCGGTCAGTGCCGCCTGCCACTGCTCCGCCGGGCGGGCGGTGGGGCCGTGGGCGTCGCCGGTGATCAGCAGGTCGAGCTGTTCGGTGGTGGGCGCGAGCAGTAGCAGCCGACCGCCGGGGGAGAGCAGCCGGACCAGGGCGGGGACCTGCTGTTCCGGTTCTCCGGTCGAGGTCGAGGTCGAGGTCGAGGTCGAGGCCGAGGTGGTGGTGGCGGTCGAGGTCGAGCTGGCGGTCGCAATCGGGGTGGCGGTGGCGGTGGCGGTGGCGGTGGTGACGGCGGTCGCGCTGGCGATGACGACGTCGTAGCGCTCGCCGTCGGGCGCGGAGTGGTGCTCGACGGTCTGCCGGGGCCGCCCGGCGAGCGCCCGGGCGATGGCGGGCTCGCCGCCCTCGGGGTCGAGTTCGAGCACGCGCAGCGGTCCGGGCCCCTGGTGGGCTTCGGCGGAGCCGCGCACCAGCGCGCCGAGGGCGGCGCCGAGGTAGCCGCGGGCGGCGGCCAGGCGGACCGGGGCGGCGGCCGGCCGGGGGTCCTCCTGGCCGGTGATCACCCGGGGCAGGCGCAGGGCGTCGCGCCGGACCCGGTTCAGGGCGGCGGCCGGGCCGAGCCCGTCCGCCCAGGTCTCGACGGCCGGGCGCCAGGTGTCCCGGACGTCGGCGGCGGCGGACGGCCCGGGCCCGCCGTGGAAGAGCGGGCCCTGGGTGCCGCCGTCCTGGCGGGTGATCAGGCCGTACCGGGCGAGGGCGTCGAGCCAGCGGGCGACCCTGGGGCGCTGGGCGGGCGTGACCATGGCGGTGGCGAGGACCTCGGCCTCGGGGTGGCCGCGCGCGGGGTCGGTGAGCACGCCGCTCTGCTGGAGGGTGTGCAGCAGTGCGGCGAGTACGGCCCGGTCGAGCTGGGCGCCGAAGTCGCGGACGTGTGCGGCGGTGATGCCGATGCTGTGCTTCCAGGCGGCGGCCGTGGCGCTCTCGGAGTCGGCGCGCAGTCGGCGGTCGGCGGCCTCGGCGTTGCTGTCCGGGGCGCGGACGTGGGCGAGGACGGCGCCGAGCGCGTCGACGGCGGCGTAGACGTCCTCCTGCCGGGGTTCGGGGCCGACGTGCAGGACCAGGCGCAGCGCGCCGAGGTCGTGGGCGGTGAGGCCGGGCTGCCGGCTGAGCGGCCAGAGCAGGGCGGAGGGCAGGCTGAGGTGGGTGGCCCGGGCGGCGGCGACGGCTTCGAGCTGCTGCTCGGGCCGCTGTTCCGGGTCGCCGCAGTGGACGGTGCCGCCGGCCAGCAGGGTGGCGAGGGCGAGGTCGACGGCGAGGTCGGTGACCGGGTGGAGGAGGGTGTGCCGGATCGGGGGCGTGCCGAGGACGCCGGCCCAGTGGCGCAGCCGCTGTTCGGCGGCCCGGGCGGCGGAGGGCGGCAGCGCGGCGTGCTCGGCGACGCGCCGGGCGAGGGTGCGGGGCAGCCCGCCCGGCGGGGAGACGCCGAGCAGGAGGCCGATGCCGCTGATCGCGCGCCCGTCGGCGACGACGGCGGGTCGGTCGCCGAGTTCGCGCAGCGCGCTGACCAGGGCGGGAGTCGTGGGCACGGTGATCACTCCGGGGTGCGGGGCGGAAACCGCACTACTGAACCACGGTGGCGGGGCGCGGAAGACCGGTCGCAAGTCAAACTTCTGTAATGATTTTCATATCGGACAGCCAAGCTGTCGAGGCGAAGTCACCCCGAAGCGGTCGGAACTTCACATTCCGGAGGCCTTGTGCGATCCCTTGACAGGTGGTTCGGGTACTGGATCAATGGAGCCGAGGAGGCCTGACCGAACGATCGGTCGGCCATTCTGGATCGGCAGCGCAGCGAAGGAGCGACGATGACCGGCACCGCACCCGTCCCGCACCGACACCTCGGGGAGCCGCTCCCGCCGGAGCTCCTGGACGCCGGTGAGCGGATGGGGCAGGACGAGCTGCGCGCCCACCAGCTCACCCGGCTGCGGGCCACCCTGCGGCACGCGTACGACAACGTCGAGCTGTACCGCCGCAAGTTCGACGCCGCCGGGATCCGCCCCGAGGACTGTCGCACCCTGGACGACCTCGCCCGCTTCCCGTTCACCACCAAGGCCGACCTGCGTGAGGGCTACCCCTTCGGGATGTTCGCCGTCCCGATGGAGCGGGTCCGCCGGATCCACGCCTCCAGCGGCACCACCGGACTGCCGACCGTGGTCGGCTACACCGACGACGACCTCTCCATGTGGGCCGACGTGGTCGCCCGCTCGATCCGCGCGGCCGGCGGCCGGCCCGGCCACAAGGTGCACATCGCCTACGGCTACGGGCTGTTCACCGGAGGCCTCGGCGCCCACTACGGCGCCGAGCGGGCCGGCTGCACCGTCATCCCGGCCTCCGGCGGCATGACGGCCCGCCAGGTGCGGCTGATCCTGGACTTCGAGCCCGAGATCATCATGGTCACCCCGTCCTACCTGCTGACCCTGCTGGACGAGTTCGAGAAGCAGGGCGTCGACCCGCGCGGCACCTCGCTGCGGATCGGCATCTTCGGAGCCGAGCCCTGGACGGAGGAGATGCGGCGCGAGATCGAGGAACGGCTCGACCTGCACGCCGTCGACATCTACGGCCTCTCCGAGGTGGTCGGCCCCGGCATCGCCCAGGAGTGCGTGGACACCAAGGACGGGCTGCACATCTGGGAGGACCACTTCTACCCGGAGGTCGTCGACCCGTTCACCGACGAGGTGCTGCCCGAGGGGGAGGGCGGCGAGCTGGTCTTCACCTCGCTCACCAAGGAGGCCCTGCCGATCATCCGCTACCGCACCCGCGACCTCAGCCGGCTGCTGCCCGGCACCGCGCGGCCGGCCTTCCGGCGGATGGAGAAGGTCACCGGGCGCAGCGACGACATGATCATCCTGCGCGGGGTGAACGTCTTCCCGACCCAGATCGAGGAGATCCTGCTGCGCACCCCGGGCGTCGCGCCGCACTTCCAGCTGCGGCTCGGCCGGCAGGGGCGGCTGGACCACATGACCGTCCGGGTGGAGGCCCGGCCGGACGCCTCCACCGAGCAGCGGGAGTCGGCGCGGACGGAGATCGTCCGGGCGGTGAAGGACGGGGTCGGGATCACCGTCGCGGCCGAGGTGGTGGACCCGTACACGCTGGAGCGCTCGGTCGGCAAGATCAAGCGGGTGGTGGACGAGCGCGGGTGAACCCGGGCGGGAGTGAACCGGGCCGGGGTGAACCCGGCCGGTGGAGGCGGGCGTTGGTGCGGGAGCACCTCCTCGCGGGCTCTATGCTGCGGGCATGCCGAGTGAGCTGCGCACTCTTCAGCCCGCCGAGGACCTCGCCTTCATCCGGCGGGAGACCGAGCTGAAGCCCGTCCCCTTCGTGCCCGAGATCAGCCTGCACATGGCCGAGGACGCCATCGCCCTGTGGGAGACCACCGAGCGGGCGCGCGGTGCGGACGGGCTGCCGCCGCCGTTCTGGGCCTTCGCCTGGGCGGGCGGGGTGGCGGTCGCCCGCTACGTGCTGGACCACCCCGAACTGGTCGCCGGCCGCCGGGTGTTGGACGTCGCGGCCGGCTCCGGGCTGGTCGGGGTGGCCGCCGCGCTGCGCGGGGCGACGGAGGTGCGCGCCGCCGAGATCGACGCCTACGCGGTGGCCGCGATCGGGCTGAACGCCGGGGCCAACGGGGTGCGGGTGGACGGCGCCCTGGTGGACCTGGTGGACGGCGACGGCGGGCCCGCCGAGGTGGTGCTCGCGGGCGACGTCTTCTACGAACGGGCCATGGCCGCCCGCTTCCTGCCCTTCCTCGAGCGGGCCGCCGCGCGCGGGGCCACGGTGATCGTCGGCGACCCGGGCCGCGCCTACCTGCCCCGGGAGCGGTTCACGGCGGTGGCGGCGTACCAGGTGCCGGTGGTCGCGGACCTGGAGGACACCGCGGTCAAGACCACCACGGTCTGGCGCCTCGGCTGACCGTCCAGGGCGTGGAATTCCGGGTGGCCGGGCGGAACGGGCTGCTAGACAGACCGGCATGACCGACCAGATCGCGCTGCGCGCCGCCGTCCCCGACGAGATCCCCGCCCTGCTCGCCCTGTGGGCCCGGGCCGCCAAGGGCACCAGCATCACCGACGACGAGGCGGGGGTGGCCGCGCTGCTCGCCCGGGACCCGGACTGCCTGATCGTCGCCACCCCGGCCGGGGACCCGGCGACCGTCCTCGGCACGGTGATCGCCGGCTGGGACGGTTGGCGCTGCCACCTCTACCGCCTCGCCGTCGACCCCGCGCACCGCCGCCGGGGCATCGGCACCGCACTGCTGGCCGCCGCCGAGCGGCGCTTCGCCGCGCTCGGCGGGCGGCGCGCCGACGCCATGGTGCTGGACGACAACGCCCTCGGCCACCGCACCTGGCAGGCGGCAGGGTACGAGGCCCAGCCGCAGTGGAGCCGCTGGGTCAAGCCGCTGGCGGACTGACCGTCGGCAGGGGGGCGGGGGCGGGGCCCCCCGGCCGCGAAAAAACCAACAACAGGGGGGCCGGGGCC